>CAZWQC010000015.1:0-7464 GCA_964635785.1 uncultured Ectothiorhodospiraceae bacterium | reverse complement strand
ACATTGATAAGGTAATGACTCGATTAACCGCCGTTGGCGCGATCTATATTACTTTGGTTTGCTTGTTACCGGAGTTTTTGATTCTCGGGTGGAATGTGCCTTTCTATTTCGGCGGGACTTCGTTATTGATCATTGTCGTCGTCGTCATGGATTTTATGGCACAAGTGCAGTCGCACCTCGTATCGCATCAATACGAAGGACTGATGAAGAAAGCAAACCTTAAAGGATTTCGGCGACGTTGACCTTTGGTGATGAAATAGTCCAGATGTGAGGAGAGCTATGAAAGTTAGAGCTTCGGTGAAGAAGATTTGCCGAAATTGTAAAATTATCAGACGTAATCGTACGGTACGTGTGATTTGTACGGACCCTCGGCATAAACAGCGGCAGGGTTAATGGGTGTGGTTTGTGTATCTAAGGGGAAGGAATTGGCGACATGGCCCGTGTAGCTGGCGTAAATATACCCGATCAGAAACATACGGTTATCGCGCTTACCTATATTTTCGGTATTGGTAAGACCCGGGCTAAATTGATTTGTCGGGATGCGGAGGTTGCAGAAACCGCAAAAGTCAGGGAGCTAGACGAAGCGCAATTGGACAAACTGCGCGCCGCGGTCGGCGCATATGTGGTCGAGGGCGATCTTCGTCGTGAGATTTCGATGAATATCAAGCGGCTGATGGATCTCGGTTCGTATCGTGGGATCCGCCACCGGCGTGGATTGCCGCTGCGAGGTCAGCGGACGCGAACGAATGCGCGGACTCGAAAAGGCCCACGGCGGCCGATTAGGAAATAGACGGTTTTTGGTAACCCGGATTTTTAGAAATGGCGAAAGCACCACAGCGTACGAAGAAAAAGGTCAAAAAGCACGTGACCGATGGGGTCGCGCACGTTTACGCGACCTTCAATAACACTATCGTCACGATTACCGACCGCCAGGGCAACACGTTGGCCTGGGCGACCGCGGGCGGGTCTGGTTTCAAGGGCTCAAGAAAAAGCACGCCCTTTGCGGCACAGGTTGCTGCGGAGAAGGCAGGTGCTGCGTGTCAAGAGTTTGGGTTGAAGAACCTGGAAGTCATGGTGAAAGGCCCGGGGCCGGGGCGGGAGTCTGCGGTTCGTTCGCTGAACAACTCGGGATTCAAGATTACGAATATTATGGACGTGACACCGATTCCGCATAATGGGTGCCGTCCGCCAAAAAAGCGCCGAGTGTAGAAGGATTGTAGGTTTATGGCGAAGTATATAGGTCCGAAGTGCAAGTTAAGTCGGCGAGAAGGAACGGATTTGTTCCTGAAAGGCCGGTCGCGACCGCTGGAATCGAAGTGCAAAGTCGATAAAGCACCGGGGCAGCATGGCGAGAAGAAAGGTCGGTTGTCGGACTATGGTTTGCAGCTACGCGAAAAGCAGAAACTCAAGCGATTGTACGGTGTGCTCGAGCGGCAGTTTCGGGGCTATTACCGGGAAGCTTCACGGCTGAAGGGTTCGACCGGCGAGAATTTGTTGAAACTTCTGGAGTGTCGTCTCGATAACGTTGCGTATCGGATGGGATTTGCAGCGACCCGCGCGGAGGCGCGGCAACTGGTTAGTCACAAAGCGTTGTTGGTCGGGGGTAAGCTGGTCAATATACCGTCCTATCAAGTTGCGCCGGGGGATGAGATTGAGGTGAGGGAAAAGGCGAGGAAGCAGCTGCGAATACAAGACGCGTTGCAAAGCAGCGAGCAGGTGGGCTTTGCCGACTGGGTTGATGTCGACGTTAAGGCGATGAAGGGTCTATTCAAGAACGTGCCCGAGCGTAGTGACCTTCCTGCTGAAATCAATGAGTCGCTCGTGGTCGAGTTGTACTCTAAGTAATTGGAGTGCTGAGCATAATCGATGCGCACAAATGTTGGTGAGCTGTTAAAGCCGCGTACCGTCGAGGTAGAGAGTCTCGGCGCGAATCACGCTAAAATGATCCTCGAGCCACTTGAAAGAGGTTTTGGACACACGCTCGGCAATGCCTTGCGGCGTATCTTGCTGTCGTCGATTCCGGGGACGGCGGTGACGGAAGCAGAAATCGAAGGTGTCTTGCACGAGTACACTGCCTTGGAGGGGGTACAAGAGGATGTCGTCGATATCCTCCTGAATCTGAAGAATGTCGCGATCAAACTGCACGGTCGCGACGAAGCCACCGTTAGCCTACGGAAAGAAGGGCCGGGTATCGTTCGGGCTGGAGATATCAGTGTCGATCACAATGTGGTGGTTGTCAATCCGGAGCAAAGAATCGCTAGCTTAACGAAGAACGTGATGTTCAGTATGAGTCTCAAGGTTGAGCGTGGTTTAGGCTATGTGCCCGCCGCGACTCGGCGTCGTGACGAGAACGAAGAGCGCCTGATCGGTCGATTATTACTCGACGCGAGTTTTAGCCCGGTTCGTCGAGTTTCGTACAGCGTGGAACGAACGCGTGTCGAGCAGCGCACCGACCTCGACAAGCTGATCATGGAGGTGGAGACCGATGGGACGACCGATTCCGAAGAAGCGATTCGGGCAGCGGCTGGAATACTGCAAAGTCAGCTGTCGGTGTTCGTGGCTCTGGAAGGTGGGGAGGTTCAGCCGAAACCGGAAGAGCCCGACACGATTGATCCTGTACTGATCAGACCGGTTGATGAGCTGGAGCTGACGGTTCGCTCGGCGAATTGCTTGAAAGCGGAGAACATTTGCTACATTGGTGATTTGATTCAGCGAACGGAAGTGGAGTTGCTGAAGACCCCAAATTTGGGGAAAAAATCGCTAACGGAAATCAAGACAGTGCTTGCGGATCGTGGATTGACGCTTGGTATGCGTTTGGACAATTGGCCACCGGCCGGGCTGAAGGAGGATTCAAGAAAACCGGCAATCGTCAAAGAAGATGTTAAGCGGGCTGGCGGACGGGACGAGTCTCGGTCGGTGTTCGCGGACGACAGTGGCAAAGGGTCATCCGGTCGGGTCAAAAGTGTCACTGGGCGCGGGTCAGGTACGAAAAGCGCGCGTTTGACGTCTGGCTCTGGTGATGGTGAAGAACCGGACGATAAATCGGCGAAGAGCGCTGACAAAAGAAAGGCCGGGCGAAAGCCAACTCTTAACGACTTGGTCGGGGAGAATCGCGGCGAGTCGGGGCTGGCCGAGTCCAAAGGCGCACGAGACGATGTCGGCGCGTCGGTTGCCGACGAGTTGGCACGTGTCGATGCCGACGACCTCTCGGATTCGACGGACCCGGGTCGTGGCGTTCGTCAGGAAGAAGGCGAGAACAGCGATGCTGGGGTGGCTTTGGATGGGCTTACCGAAGTGAACGCGGTTAAACAGGGCGTTGACGATGGACAGGCGGATGGCGGGGTGTCGGAGGATGTCAATAAGAAGGAGACAAACGCCACAACGAGCACTGCGATCGATACCGTGGTTGCGTCGAAGGAAAACCCGGTCGATCCTGTCGTGACGAGTGATATCGGGGAAGCGGGCGCGGGTGCGGATGATGGCGCCAGTCTCGATGCGAGCGAAAAAGCCGGTGAGATAACGCTGGGTGGTAGAACCAAACGTCGAAGCGCGAAGGCGAGCAAATCGGGTAAACCGGCCGTCGGCGAGGGGGATGCCGTAGCTGAATCGGCTGGGCAAGCTGTGCCGGAGGAGGAAGAAACTGCGGTAGGGTCATCGAGCGATGCGGTGGTGGTTGGTGCAGATCGAGTTGGGCAATCAGAGCCGGAGCTGATCGATAACCCTATGAGTGCACCATCCGCAGATGTCGGGGTTGTTGCCGCGGTTGGAGAAGAAATTGCGGGAGAAAGCGTTGGAGCGGAAGAGGCGTTTGCCGGCGGAAAGGGTAAGGTTAGGGATGGTTCCATCCAGTCTGCCTCCGAGGAGGTGGCTGCGCAAGAAATTGGTGGGAACACGAACGTTGCGGGTTCCGATGAGGGGAGCCAAGTGCCTGAGAACGACGCGCCTGTGGGAAACGAGGGTGAATCCAAGCAAGACGAGCGAGTGGGTGGGGATGATGACGTCAATGGAAAGAAGGTCAGCTCGACCGGGACAGTGTTGGAAAGCCCGGACGGCAAGGATGCGTCGACAGAAAAAGGTGAGAATGCTAAGACCATCGGTGGCGACGGGTGAGAATTCGGCCTAATGGGTATGACTGGGTTTTGCCGAGACGATGCGGTCTCGGCAAGACTTGTAAACGTTGTTGTTGGAATGTGAGGGGTTGTAGCGATGCGCCATCGTAAAGCAGGCAGGCACTTTAGCCGTACCGGAAGCCATCGTCGAGCTGATTTTAAAAACATGGCCTGCTCGTTGTTTAAACATGAGATGATCAGGACGACTCTGCCCAAGGCGAAAGAACTGCGTCGAGTTGCGGAACCCCTGATTACGCTCGCAAAAGAAGACACCGTGCACCGTCGCCGTTTGGCTTTTGCGCGATTGCGTGATGATGCGATGGTGGCGAAGCTGTTTACGGAACTGGGACCACGGTACAAAGAGCGCCCGGGTGGATATTTGCGGGTGCTCAAGCACGGGTTTAGGCGAGGTGATAACGCGCCCATGGCCGTCGTGGAGTTGGTCGATCGTCCCGTAGCTTGATAGCACCTAGCAAGATTTTGAGTGAAGCCGGTCGAGCCTGGTCGTCGCGCGACTGACGACGCGTCGGTTGCGGCTGCTAACCGAACCCCTTGGAGGTCGGTGAGTTATCAACGTGCCGATGTTGTTTACTTGTACTGATTTTGGCCATGACGGACCCTATCTGGGGTTAATGGAGGCGGTGGCTCGGCGACACGCTCCGACTCTCCCTATCGTGCATTTATTCTCGGATTTGCCGGCGTTTTTTGTACGGGAGAGTGCTTACTTGATCGCCGCCTATACGCAGGGTCTTCCTGCAGAGAGCGTGGTGCTCGGTGTGGTTGACCCGGGGGTTGGTATGCAGCGGCGACCGATTGTGCTTCGCGCCGACTCTGTCTGGTTCGTCGGGCCGGATAATGGCTTGTTTGCCTTGGTCGCTCGTCGGGCAGCCGTTGCGCAGTGGTGGGAAATCGCCTATCCAGTTGATGCGCCTGTTTCTCAGTCTTTTCATGGACGGGATGTGTTCGCCCCGGTGGCGGCCGCCTTGGCCAAGGGAGAGGAGGTGCCAGGGCATGCGATTGCGAGTTCGAGTGAAGGCGGTTGTTGGCCGGACGATCATGCAGCCATCGTGTATGTCGATCGTTACGGAAATGGTATGACGGGGCTGCGTGGGCTCTGCCTAACCAGGGGGATGCGGTTGGCGGTTAGCGGACATGAGATACCGCAGGCACGTGTGTTTGGCGAGGTACCAACCGGTGCGCCGTTGTGCTATGTGAATAGCAATGGCCTGGTGGAGATTGCGGTCAATCAAGGTCGAGCTAGCGATCGATTGGGTTTGGCCGTCGGTACTCCAGTCGGATTGTTGGCGGATGTGAGCTGAATTTACAGAAGCCACAGTGTCGCGAGTCCAAGAAACGACAGGAAACCGATGACATCGGTGATTGTCGTGAGAACAACGGCACCGCCGAGCGCAGGATCGATGCCAAAGCGTTTCATGGCGAGCGGGATGACGACGCCGGCAAACGCTGCGGCAAATAGATTGATCAATAAGGCAGTGGCGATAATGCCGCCGATGCCGATGTTCTTGAACCAGAAGATTGCGACTAACGCGACCACGACAGACCAAGCCATGCCATTGAGCAGGCCGACGGCGATCTCTTTGGTCAACAACCATCGGCTGTTGCTGGCATTGACCTGGCCGTAACTCAAGCCGCGGATGACGAGGGTTAAGGTCTGACTGCCGGCAATACCGCCCATACTCGCGACGATTGGCATCAGGACTGCGAGCGCGACAATTTGATCCAGTGCACCTTGGAACCGGCCAATGACCCAAGCTGCGAGAAACGCTGTGAGCAGGTTGGTTCCAAGCCAGAAAGCGCGGCGGCGTGCGGCCGGTAGAATTGGCCCGAAGACGTCCTCTTCTTCGGACAGACCAGCCATGCTCATCACCGAGTGATCTCCTTGCTCGCGGATGACATCGATAACGTCGTCGACAGTAATGCGACCGAGTAGACGACCTAGATCGTCTACTACAGCTGCAGATATCAGATCCCGGTCGGCGAACAGACGGGCTACCTCCGCGGCAGGGGTGTTTGCGGGGATCGCGGTGGCGTCGTGATCCATGACTTCGGCGACGGTGTCGTCAGGGTCGCTGGTCAAAAGGGTGTTGACCGGCAAAACGCCTCGGAATTTGTCATAGCGGTTGACGACCATCAAGGCGTCGGTCGTTGCGGGGAGGGTGCCCCGGCGACGGAGATAGCGCAGAACCACATCTAGAGTCACGTCGGCGCGGACACTCACGGTGTCCGTATTCATCAAACCGCCAGCTGTATCTTCTGAAAAATACAGTACATGTTCGATGCGATTGCGGTCGCGCTGATCCATTGCTTGCAGGATTTCGCGGGTGACTTTGTCGGGTAATCCTTGCAAGAGGTCGGCGATATCGTCGATCTCAAGTTTTGCCGTGGCGGCAATGAGTTCGTCGGTTTCCATACGCCCGACAAGCGTCGCACGGACTTCCTCGGCGAGGTTGACCAATACTTCACCATCGATGTCTTTGTCGACCAGCTCCCAGACCAATTCCCGTTGTGCCAACGGCAGCGATTCGAGGAGGTTGGCGATTTCGGCTGGATGCATTGCCGAAACGATGCGTTGCAGGTGTTTTTGAGTGCCGCTGGTCAGGGCCTGGGAGAGCAGGCCGAGGTGTTCGGGATTGGTTTGTTCGGAAGCCGGGGCTAGCATGGTGTGATACCTTATGCAAAGTGCGTGCGACAAGAATCATACCAGGATTGCTCGGGTCATCGTCTAGTGTTGTGCTCGAAGGTCGGATTAAGCGATGGTCACTGGGGTGATGGCGATAGGGTTGGCATGGTTCGACTGGGGGCGGGCTGTTGTTGTGATGACGGTGGAGGTGTGACGAGGTTGGCGGAATCCAGCGTTTGGTGGGATGAGATTCAGCGCGCACATCAGCTGCCGTCATTGGTTGTGGAAGTGGCGAGCTGGTCTTATGGGCAATTGTTCGATCGGGCGGAGCAGCTGGCGGGTGTCTTGTTGAGGAAGGGCTTGCGCGCGGGGGAGGTGGTTGTTGTCGCGACGTGCCCGGCAGAGTCCTTTGAGGTGTTGCGAGTGGCGCTGCGGCTTTGTCGAGCCGCGATCTTGCCAGTGAGTGTGGCAGCGAATGCGAGAGACCTGATCGAGCTGGCCGCGGTCGAGTGGCTGGCCGAGCTCGGCGACGATGGGCAAGTGGTCTTGCAAGCGACTGGTATGCGCTCAGCAGTGTCGGCAGAATCAGACGAGTTGGCTGCAGCCGTGCAAACCAGCGGTAGTTCGTCGATACCGAAACTGGTGATGTTGACAGATTCGAACGTCCGGGCGCAGGCGTTGGCGAGCAGCCGGAGGCTTGCTCTGCAGGCGGGT
>CAZWQC010000014.1:17560-18197 GCA_964635785.1 uncultured Ectothiorhodospiraceae bacterium | reverse complement strand
CGACGGCTGCCCCAACGATGCCGCTAAGACCGAAGCCGGCGCTTGCGGTTGTGGCGAAGCCGACACCGACACCGATGGCGACGGGACGGCGGACTGCAACGATGGCTGCCCCAACGATGCCGGCAAAACGTCTCCTGGCGTTTGCGGTTGTGGCAATGCCGACATCGACACGGATGGCGACGGGACGGCGGACTGCAATGACGCGTGCCCTGGTGATGCCGACAAAATCGCGCCGGGTGTCTGTGGTTGCGGTGACGCCGATATCGACAGCGATGGCGATGGCCTACTTGATTGCAACGACAACTGCGAGGATAACGCAAATGCCGACCAAGCCGACCTCGATGGGGACGGCATTGGCGATGTCTGCGATGGCGATCGTGACGGTGACAATGTCGGCAACGCGGTGGATAACTGCCCGGATGTTGCCAATAGCGACCAAACCGATACCGACAATGACGGTATTGGTGATGCCTGCGATCCACAGGATGACCGCAGCTTGCAACAGATTGCGGTGGATAATGGTCAGGTCGCCTACCAGGATGCCGCGGGCCTAACGCTTTTCCAATCTTTTGCGGCGGAGACTGGACTGTCCCCAACGGTTGATTTGCCGGAAGGTTTCGACGCGAGCCAGCACTTT
>CAZWQC010000014.1:14800-17550 GCA_964635785.1 uncultured Ectothiorhodospiraceae bacterium | reverse complement strand
GATGTTTGGTGGGACGATTGGACCGTCAGCGGCCCGGATATCTGCGGTACCTTGCGTCCGGAGTCCGTCCATCCGCTTGCGGATAACCTGGGTTCTGACCTCGTGGGTGCCCCGAATGACGTGAATGCTTGCGTGATCAACGGGGTGGCGCTGACCTATGCCGGCACCGCCGACCTTTTGGCCAACAGATTCCCGGTCTGTGTGATCGACAGCGATATTGCGGCTGACTTCACCCTGACCAATGATCACGTGTTCGTGTTGGATGGCATGATCAGCATTGCCGCTGGTGCGACCCTGACCATCCCCGCCGGGACACAGGTTTTTGGTGCGGAAGGTCAAAACGCGGGCTTGCACGTGGCGTCAGGGGGGAATCTCGTCGTTCAAGGTACCGCCGATCTACCGGTCATCATGGGGGCTTTGGAGTTAGTCGAGGGGCCGTTTACCTTTGGTGATGCGACTGATTTGGCCGGTCGTGGCTTGTGGACCGGCCTGCACATCGAAGGCATGGCGATGATCGATTACATGGTCGTGGCCGAAAGCCTCGATGGCGTGATGCTGATGAATTCGTCGGACGATTCCATGCTCGACAACGTGCAGGTCATTGGTTCCGCTGGTGATGGTATCGTTGTCGAAGGCGGTGCGTTTGCAATGCGTCATATCGTGGTCAACGGCGCAACCGACGATGGTTTGGATCTGCGCGGTGGCTACACGGGCATGGTCCAAAACCTGATCGTGACGATTGGTGGGGCGAATGGCGAACACGCGATTGAGACGAATGGTGCTGCGACGGCGGCGATGCTGGCAAACGTCACCTTGCTCGGCAACACCGGCAGCGCCACCACCCGCGGGGCACTGCATAACGATGGTTCAACAGCTCACGTCTACCGTGCCGTCTATACCGACAACATTCGTGTACCGGCGGCGTTCGGCGATGGTTGTTTGGATATCGACGGTGAACTGTCGGCCGATTTGATGTACCAGGATGTCGCATTTAACTGTAGCCCGGACAATCTGGCCGCTGACGACGAATAATCGAAGACAGGCGTAGACTTTAGCTCCAAATCCATCAAGGGGGAGAGGTTTGGTGTCGGCAGGATGGGTAGAGCGGCCTGGGCACGGCGTTGTCATCGGCACCAAGCCCACAATGGTCGTGAAACCCATCGATGTCGACGAACATCGAGCAAGGATCGACTGACAAAACGCCCACAGGGTAACCTGTGGGCGTTTCTGCTTCGAGTTAACTGCCGTCAGATCGGTTTCGCTTCGTGCTTCCCATCGACACGGCTTATGCAGTTAGGTGAGATCAATACTGTAGGATGGGCAGAGAGCGAGTCGGAACCCGGCGATGGATCATCGGCACGATGCCCACAATGGCCACGAAACCCATTGATGTCGACCTCAACCCCTCATGAGGTTGGAGGAGATCAAGGGCATCGAGGTGGCTGTCCCCGCGCATGACGCTTGCGATTGCGCCCCGCTATTTCAGGGTCACCAATTCTTCCGCACTGGTCGGGTGGATGGCGACCGTGTTGTCGAAGTCGGCTTTGGTAGCGCCCATCTTAACGGCGACCGCGAACCCTTGCAGCATTTCATCCACACCATCGCCAAGCATGTGGATGCCAACGACTTGTTCGTTGGAACCGGCACAAACCAGTTTCATCACCGTCGGTCGTTTGTGCTCGGAAAGGGCGTAGCGCATGGGATTGAAGCGGGTTTGATAGATTTTGATGGCGTCGCTGCCGAACTGGGCGCGGGCCTGCACCTCGGTCAAGCCGACGGTACCAACCGGAGGGTGGGCGAAGACGACTGAGGGGATCGTGTGGTAGTCGAGTTTCAAGTCGGTCTCGCCACCAAATAACCGCCGAGCTAAACGACGGCCGGCGGCAATGGCCACCGGTGTCAACATGGTTTGGCCCGTCGCGTCGCCGAGCGCATAAATACCGGGCATGGTGGTGTTTTGATAGGCATCGACCTTGACTGCGCCGTTGCGTTCAATTTGGACACCCACGTTGTCAAGTCCCAGGTGTCGGGTATTGGGGGCGCGTCCGACGGCCCAGACAATCGTATCGAAACCGTCTAATACGCGACCGTTGGCACCGTGTAACGCGAGGTGATCACCGGTTTTCGATAATTCGGATACCTTAAACGGTAAGTGGAGTTCGATGCCATCGGCGGCCATGATCTCACCGAGGGTATCGCTGATGATCGGGTCGAAGGTTTCCAATACCTTCGCTTCGAGCGCGACGACGGTGACGTCCGCCCCCATGGTGCGCATCACGCCGGCAAGCTCGACACCGATGTATCCACCGCCGATGAGCGCGATTTTGTTGGGTCGTTGTTTGAGGGCGAAAAAGCCATCGGAGGTGATGCCGAGTTCATGGCCTGGCAATGGCGGAACGATAGGACGGCTGCCACTGGCAATGACGATGTGTTTGGCGGTGTAATGTTGGCCGGCGACGTCGAGGGTATGGGCGTCGATGAATTTTGCCTCACCGTGGATGCGAGTCACCCCGTTGTTTTCCATGTTCCGCTCGTAGATACCAACCAGACGCTCGATGTAGGCATCCCGCTTGGTAACCAGCGCCGGCCAATCCACGCCGTTGACTTGTGCATCGACACTGAAGCCGGGCGCATGCAGACCACTGTCGACGAGTTCGGCTGCGTACCACATGACTTTCTTGGGGACGCAGCCGACATTGACGCAGGTTCCGCCCATGCGGTTGGCCTCGATCACGGCGGTCTTCTGTCCT
>CAZWQC010000014.1:10801-14790 GCA_964635785.1 uncultured Ectothiorhodospiraceae bacterium | reverse complement strand
TGCTCAGCCGCGAGCCATGGAGCGAGAGAGCCACAATACCGCCACTGCCACCACCAATGGCAATCAGGTCGAACTCGGTTTGCATACGGGTTTCCTCCTTTGGATAGGATGGCGAGAATTCAGGTAAACTGCGCGATCACCATGGTAAACCCTATCAGAGTGGTTGGGAACCGACCCGCGTGCGTAGTATGCTCGGGTCATGACAGAGTCGATTGGAATAGCAATGCCCCTGATCACCGCATGGCACGGTCACCCGATGAGTACCGCACCGAATGGCGACCGATTCCTGGTCGCCGATGACAACGACCGCTATGCCCGCGCGTTGATCGACGATTTGGCCAGCCGCGGTGGGGTGGCGGTTCGTGTCCATAGCGCGCGGGAGGGCATTGCGCGCTTGGCGGCCGAGACTGGCCGTTTCGATGGGATCATCACGGATATCGACATGGAGACGCAGCTTTCCGGCTTGCGTTTGGTTCGCTATGCGAACCGGCAAAGGTTTCCGGGTTGGTTGGTAGTGACCACGACGGGGTTGGACAACCGGCTCGCGTTTCGTTGGAATCGGTGGTTGTTCAAGCATGGCATGCCGGTCGATTATTTGATTCCGAAGCGGCCCGTTCGTCGTGACCACGTGGTTCTCTGGCTAGCGACCGGGGCCAAGCGTCGCGCGCGACCGAAATAGCCGAGCTTGTTTTCCGTCACTCGTCGGTTAGCGATTGTTCGAGCAGTTTCTGCCAATAAAGCCGACTGCATCCTTCCCCCGCGGGGGAAGGATGCAAGAACTGATCAATCGATTGGTCTACGGATTGTTGCACAAATGGCCGACGTGCTGTCGTTTAGGTAACGAGCGTATTTGGTGTGTTACCGGCAGTCGTTGTTTCGAGAAGTTTCGTTAAAGATTAGTACGGAGGTCGCCGATGACGATCGGACTGATGACGCATGAGGATTGCCTGAACCATGCCATGGATTCCGGTCACCCGGAGCGCCCGCAGCGCATGCAAGCGATCACCGATCGTTTGATTGCGTCGGGTTTGTACCCGCTGTTGCGCGAGTTTGATGCCCCTTTGGCGACCCGTGAACAATTGACCCGGGTGCACACGCCCGATTATGTCGATTCGATTTTTGCGCTGGCGCCGCGGGAGGGGATGGTGATGATCGGTCCGGATACCGGGATGAATCCCTATACGCTACAGGCGGCTTTGCGTGCGGCTGGTGGTGCTGCTGCGGCGGTCGATCGGGTGATGGCCGGCGAGGTCAATGCCATGTTTTGCAATATCCGGCCGCCGGGCCACCATGCCGAGCATGCCCGGGCGATGGGATTTTGCTTTTTTGACAATGTCGCAATTGCTGCTCGCCAGGCGTTGGATGTCCACGGTTTGCAACGTGTTGCGATCGTGGATTTCGATGTGCACCATGGCAATGGGACCGAGGACATCTTTAAGGACGATCCCAGGGTATTGTTCCTGTCTTGCTTTCAGCATCCGTTCTATCCCTTCAGCGACCCCGATTCGCGCGAACCCAATATCGTCAAGATTCCGCTCGATGCTGGTTCGCGTGGCAGCGATTGTTGCAATCTCATTCAAGCGCAGTGGCCGGCCTTGTTGGACGCGTTTGCACCGCAGATGGTCATTTTCTCGGCGGGTTTCGACGCACATCGCGACGACCCACTTGGGCAGTTGCGCTGGACCGAGCGGGATTATCAATGGATCACTACTGAAATCAAGCGAGTGGCCGACCAACACGCCCAAGGCCGGATTGTTTCCTGTTTGGAAGGGGGGTATGACTTACCGGCATTGGGTCGTTCGGTACACGCCCATATCGATGCACTGCTGGGTTGATCGCAATTGACCGATTGCTGGTATCAATCGTCTCATTAGTTCTTGCGTCCATTTCCCCTGCGGAAAAATGGACGCAAGAGCCTTTTACCGCAAAAATCTTCTGCAACAACTCATCGAACGATTGCTGCATAAGTCGGACGATGAAGCGAGGTCTCCCTCTGCGGGCAGGCGATACCTGTTTTACATTGAACAATGTATCTGGCAGACCTGTCTTAGCGAACGCAGTTCTACCGAAACTCACACAAAGAGAGACTTTGTTTCATGAATCGATATGACATCGGTGCGAGTGAAGACATTCCCGTCGGTCGTTTCCAAGCCGTTAAGGCGGGCGAGCAAAACCTGCTCGTGTTTCACTTGGAGGATGGCTTTTATGCGACCCAAGCCCATTGTACCCACGTCTTCGCGCCGCTCAAGGGGGGTAAGTTGGTCGAGGAACACCAGATTCGCTGCCCGCTTCATCATGCGCGTTTCGATGTGCGCACCGGCGAGGTGGTGGAATGGGCATGCCATCCGCCTGGCATTATCAAGGCGATCAATGCGGTTAGAAAAGAGAAAGCGTTAAAGACCTTTCCGGTGAGCGAGGAAGACGGACGACTCTTCGTGGTGGTTGCGTAGACGGTCCCAGCCAAGGGATGCCGATGCCGTGGTCGGCGAGTTCGGGCGATGCGTGCTTGTTCGATTGCGCTGCAACCATCGACCGCGGCGACCACGGTTGCCAACAAAACCTCCCATCCACTGGGTCATGGCGCTCCCTAGGGGGTTCGAACCCCTGTTACCGCCGTGAGAGGGCGGCGTCCTAACCGCTAGACGAAGGGAGCACTGAGCCGAACGACCAACGCAGGCCAATACAGTCTGGCGAAAGCCGATGAAAGAAATCGCGATCGAGGCACAAAGACCAGCATCCAACCGCAAGCCGTGCTATGATAACGGCTTTATCGCTTTCGACAACCAAGTAATCCGTGCCTGACGCTTCGGAACAATCAGTGGCGATGGCCACGCCGCGTATCATTCCGCGCTCAAAACACTGCATCTCGCGCGCTAACATCAGTCCCAATGCCCTGAAAGTACTGTATCGACTGGCCGAAGCCGGTTACCAGTCCTTTCTGGTGGGTGGCTGTGTGCGCGACCTTCTGCTTGGGCGCAAACCCAAGGACTTCGATGTTGTGACCGATGCCTTGCCCGAGCAAGTCAAGGAGTTGTTTCGCAATTGCCGCTTGATTGGGCGGCGGTTCCGTTTGGCGCATGTTCATTTCGGTCGCGAGATTGTCGAAGTCGCAACCTTCCGCGCACCGCACGGCGAGATCGAGGACGATACGCAAGGCCGTTGCCACAGCGATCATGGTGGGCTGCTGCGCGATAACGTGTACGGAACGATCGAACAAGACATCTGGCGTCGGGATTTTACCGTCAATGCGTTGTACTACAATATTGCCGATTTCTCCGTGTGGGATTTCACCTCGGCGCAAGCGGACCTAGAAGCCGGTGTGCTCAAGTTTATCGGTGATCCCGTGGTGCGTTGTCGCGAGGATGCCGTGCGCATGCTGCGTGCGGTTCGTTTCGTCGCTAAGCTCGACCTACGCATGGACCCGGCGGCTGATGCGGCGGTGACCGAATTAGGTGGATTGTTGCAACATATCGCACCGGCGCGATTGTTTGACGAGGTGTTGAAGCTGTTCCATGCGGGTGTTGGTGTGCGAACGTTCGAACTGCTTTGCCACTACCGTTTGTTCGGACAACTGTTTCCGGCGACGGCAACCGAACTTGCCGCCAGCGAAACGACCAAGTGCTTTATCATTGAGGCGCTTGCCAACACCGATCAACGCGTCAAGGAAGACAAGCCGGTGAATCCCGCTTTCCTTTACGCAGCGATGTTGTGGGCGCCGGTCAGCCGGGTGGCGCGGGAGCTCGAGGATCGCTACGCGCTCGCGGAAGTGCCGGCTTTGCAAATGGCGGCCAGTCAAGTGCTCGACGAACAGATCAAACACACGGCGATGCCACGGCGTTACGGTTTGCAAGTCAAGGAAATTTGGGCGTTGCAGCCACGTTTCAAACGCCGGCGCGGGATCCGCCCGCCGGGAGCGACACCATGGCCACCTTCCAGTTCGAAGCCCTCGACCGATCCGGCAAACCCCAGAAGGGGACGATCGAGGCAAA
>CAZWQC010000014.1:0-10791 GCA_964635785.1 uncultured Ectothiorhodospiraceae bacterium | reverse complement strand
CGGCGCGGGATCCGCCCGCAGCGTTTGCTCGAGCATCCGCGGTTTCGGGCGGCTTACGATTTTTTTTGTTTACGAGCGCAGGCGGGCGAAATCGCCGGCGACGAGTGTCAGTGGTGGACCGAGTTTCAAGCGATGTGTGCCGAAGATCGTGCCAATCTGCTCTGTGCCGATGAGCGTGGCAAGCATGGTCGGCGTTCTTCGCGGCATAAGCGTAAGACCAATGCCGATGGATGAACATCTTTTGTTCCGGCGGCACTGCGTGGTCAGCTATATCGGTCTGGGGAGTAATCTGGCCGATCCGTGGTCCCAGGTGCTGCGCGCATTGGTTGCCTTGGACGAATTGCCGCGGACCCGATTGATTGCGGCATCGAGCCTCTACCTCAACCCACCGATGGGACCGGTGAATCAACCCGATTACATCAATGCGGTCGCGGCGCTGGAGACGACCCTTGGTCCGGTTCGTTTGCTCGATGCACTGCAAGGCATTGAATATCGGCAGCGACGAATACGTTCGACGCAGCGGTGGGGTCCACGGACCTTGGATCTCGATTTATTGCTGTATGGGGAGCGACGGTTGACTTGTGCACGGCTGACGGTACCGCATTATGCGATGCACCAACGGGCGTTTGTGCTGTATCCTCTCGCTGAGATCGCACCGAATCTGACTATACCCGGACGCGGGCCATTGTCTGCTTTGCTGGCCGAGTCCAGTGGCGAGGGGTTGCAGCGTCTGCCGATTCGCGAGTTGACGGAGCATCGACTATGACGACAGGGGCGAAGCGTTTGCCCATGACCTTGCCACGCTTGCGGAAAATGGCGGGTTCGGGGGAGAAAATCGCGTGTCTGACGGCCTACGACGCGACTTTCGCGCATTGGCTCGATGCGGCCGGCGTCGATGTGGTCTTGGTTGGCGATTCACTCGGCAACGTGGTGCAAGGGCACGCGACGACGGTCCCGGTCACGGTCGACGACATTGCGTATCACAGTCAATGTGTCGCTCGCGGATTGGCGCATGCATTGCTCGTCGCTGACTTGCCGTTTTTGAGTTACACCACGACGGAACAAGCCATTGCCAATGCCGCGCGCGTGATGCAGGTGGGTGGGGCGCACATGGTGAAGCTCGAAGGCGGGGAAAACATCGCGCCAACGGTGGCGCGGATGACCCGCTTGGGGATTCCGGTTTGCGCGCACCTCGGGTTGCTGCCGCAGTCGATTTACAAGTTGGGGAGCTATCGAGTACAAGGCCGCGACCCGAGTAGTGCCGAAAAGTTGGTTCAAGACGCCGAAGCGCTCGTGCAAGCTGGCGCAGATCTGCTAGTTTTGGAATGTGTTCCGGCGGATCTCGCCGCACGCCTGAGTGGTGAACTGCCGATTCCCGTGGTCGGGATTGGTGCCGGGGCGGCGACTCACGGACAGATCCTGGTTTTGACCGACGTGCTTGGGATTACTCCCCGGGGTGGGCCGCGCTTTGCGCGGGATTTCATGCCAGAAGGCGACGGGACGATTGCCGGGGCGATCGTGGCCTATGTCCGCGCCGTCAAGGCTGGGCTTTTTCCAAACCAGAACGAAGTACCTTGACACCATGCAGCATGTGACTGATCCCGCGCATCTGCGCGCGGCACTGACGGCTGGCCGAGGGGTCGGCCGGACCATTGCGTTCGTGCCAACCATGGGTAATCTTCATGCCGGTCATCTGCGCTTGGTCGAGTTCGCGCAAGGCCTGGCGGATATCACGGTGGCGAGTATTTTCGTCAATCCGATCCAGTTCGATTGCGAGGATGATCTGCGGGCGTACCCGCAGACATTGGAGCAGGATTTACGATTGTTGGCGAGCCAAGACGTGAACTTTGTGTTCACTCCCGACGAAAAAGTCATGTATCCGCGCGGTCTGGACACGATCAGTACCGTCACTGTGCCTGGCTTGAGCGATGAACTCGAAGGCGAGTTCCGACCGGGACACTTCACAGGTGTGGCGACGGTGGTCTGTAAGCTATTGAATATCGTTCGGCCGGATCTGGCGATTTTGGGGGAAAAGGACTACCAGCAATTGTTGGTCGTGCAGCGGATGGTCAGTGATTTGAACATGGGAGTCGAGATTCGCGGGGTGCCGACCGTGCGCGAAGAAGACGGGCTCGCCATGAGTTCGCGTAATCGTCATCTCAGTGGGGACGAACGACGTCGGGCGCCGGCGTTGCATCGGGTGTTAACGGAAGTGGCGCAAGCCATTCTGGAGGGGGACCAGGATCTGCGAGCGTTGGCTGTGCGAGGTGAGCAGGCATTGCGTGAGACCGGATTGAATCCGCAGTATGTGTCGATCCGTCGGTCGCGGGATTTGGGTTTGCCGCTGCCGGGGGACCGAGACTTGATCATTTTGGTTGCAGCTTGGCTGGGTAAGACCCGTCTGATCGACAATTTACGCATTCGGCGCTGAGTTAGCGTGATGGGTACAGGTGGTGCGGGCTTACATCATATCGGAAACCACGGAAACCGTTGCGGTGAGTGTTTGCGGTCACACTGTTGTGCCTTTTCGTGTGACGTGGTGCCCGGACAAGTGGGCAAAACCGCTGGGTTGCGTATCCACCGGGCTTAGTAGGTCATGATCCCGGTCTTGCGTTCAATTAAGGGAGTTAATCATAATGGCCATTTTCGCACCGCAAAACGAGTTGCGGTGACTTAACCTGCGAGGTGTGCCATGTATCTGACCATGCTCAAAGGCAAGTTGCATCGTGCAACGATCACTCACGTCGAACGCGACTACGAAGGTTCCTGTGCCATTGACGAGCAGCTATTGCAGTTGGTGGGGATCAACGAATATGAACAAGTGCATATCTATAACGTGACCAATGGCGAACGTTTGATCACTTATGCCATTCGGGCCGAGCCTCATAGCGGTATTGTTTCGCTCAACGGGGCGGCAGCCCACAAAGGCAGTGTCGGTGATCGGGTGATTATCTGCGCGTATACCCAGATCAAGGAGAATGCCTTGGCGAGTTTTATGCCGAATTTGGTTTATCTCAACGAAACGAACTCGATCGAGCGCACGGCCAACGTCATCGCGCGCCAAGCCGCGTAATGCCTCGGTTGGACTGCCCACCGAGGCGCAGCAATGCGATAGTGGGTGTGCCGCAGCGAAGTCGGTGTTCTAGCTTCTACGGTTTTGTCGTGACACGAGTTGCGTGCCGGATGCGATTCGCGCCGGTCGGTGCTGCGTGTTGCTTGTATGCAATGTTCGGAGTCCAATCATGACCGAAAACGTCCCGTCTCCCGCCGCGTCCGCTGCGAGCTTAAGCCAACTGGCTGGAACCAATGCGAGCATGTCAGGTTTCATGTCCGGTTTAGTGCCGGTACTCGCGCTTTTGCTTGCTGCGCTGGCCGGGAGCGGTGGGGGTTGGGCTGTTGGCGTGGCGACGGCATTGGTGCTTGGCGTGGTCGTGTACAAGTTGGTGCAACAGCAAACGCATCGGCGTCTCAAACGCGTTTGCCAAAGCCTGCAAGATCGTCATCAGTCCGAGATGGATGATGTTGGTAATTATATCCGGTCGCTGGAGGTGTTGTTTACGGAAGTGATTCCGATTTTGGCGCGGCAGGTTTCGAGTTCGCGCGAAACCGCGGATGTCAACGTGCGTGGTTTGAGCCGGCATTTCGGCGAGTTGGTCTCGCGGTTACAAGAGGTTACCCAGGCATCGGCGGCCAGCAGCCAACATCTCGGTGCCGATGGCACTGCCAGCGGCCTGTTCGACGAAAGTCATGCGGCGCTGATGGGATTCGTCGAACAACTGCACGAGCTGCTCAAGGTAAAACGCGATACGCTCAAAGACATCGATAAGCTGGCCGGATACACCGATGAGTTCGATTCGATGTCGAAAGAAGTCCGACGCGTGGCCGAACAGATCAATGTGCTGGCCCTGAATGCCGCCATCGAGGCGGCGCGCGCCGGCGAGCATGGTCGGGGTTTCGCCGTGGTTGCCGATGAAGTTCGCAGCCTGGCCAACTCGTCGGCGGCGACCGGTGAGCGTATTGCAGCCAAGGTGGTGGAGGTCAAACAAGCGATCAACAACACCTTGACGGCGGCGCAAACGACGGCACAAACCGACGACCGCTTGAGTAGCGAAGCCAACGATACCATTCGCCGCGTGCTGGATCGCTTACAACAAGCCATCTCGGCGCTGAAGGCCGACGCGGATTGTCTGCGTGGACATGGCGAACAAATTGGTCAGGAGATTTCCGGCTTGATGGTAAACTTGCAGTATCAAGACCGGGTTGACCAAGTCTTGAGCCATGTTCAGCACAATCTCGAAAAACTGCATCAGGACGTGATGGACGTCGATGAAGCAAATCCTCGCCCGATTGATGTTGCCGCCGCGCTTTCACAAATGGAACTGGATTATTCCACGGCCGAGGAGGTCACCGCGCATAGCGGTGGATCGGCCTTTTCGAAAGCCGGCGACAAGGCATCGGAACTCACCTTTTTCTAACGGAGACCGACCTCGTGGCAAAAACTATACTCATTGTTGACGACTCCGCCTCGCTGCGCGAAGTCGTCGGTATCGCACTGAAGAACGCGGGCTACTACGTGATTCAGGCGGAACATGGACAAGATGCCTTGAGCAAGATGAAAGGTGACAAACTTCACTTGATCATCAGCGATGTCAACATGCCGGTGATGGATGGTATTTCGTTTGTGAAGGCGGTCAAGCAAAATCCAAACTACAAGTTCACCCCGATTATGATGCTGACAACCGAGTCCGAGGACGGCAAGAAGCAAGAAGGGAAAGCGGCGGGGGCGAAAGCTTGGCTGGTCAAGCCCTTTCAGCCCGATACGTTACTCGATGCCGTCTCGAAGTTGGTTTTGCCATGATCAACCGGGGATGTGAGCGATATGAATATTTATATTCACCCTGATGAGAATGGCACCGAAGTCGTTGTGCAGGGTGAGCTGACAATATACAGTGCTGTCCAGGCCAAATCGGAGCTGTTCGACGTGCTTGCCAATCATGCTGATCTTAAACTCGACTTGAGCGGTGTGGGTGAGTTGGATAGTGCAGGTGTGCAAGTTTTGCTGGTGCTGAAGCAGGAGGCGGAACGCCAGGACAAGAAGCTACGGTTGGTCAACCATAGCGATGCCGCGGTGGAGGTCTTCGAGCTCCTGCACCTGGCACCGTTTTTTGGCGACCCCGTTCTGTTACGTGCCGAGAGGGCCAGCGCATGAGTTTCGAGTCGGCAAAACTGACGTTTCAAACCGAGGCCAGTGAGTTGTTGACCGACATGGAGGATGCGCTGCTGAGTTTGGAGCAGGCCCCCACCGACGCGGCTTTGATCAACCGGATTTTTCGGGCTGTTCATACGATTAAAGGGAGCGCCGGCGTATTTGGGTTTCAGCCTGTCGTCGCGTTTGCGCACACGTTGGAGACTGAGCTCGATCGTGTGCGCAACGGGGTGCGGAAAGTCGATGGTGACCTCATCGCGGCCTTGCTCGGTTGTATGGACCACCTAACGACCATGGTCCATGTTGCGGTCGAAGATGAAAGTAAACTCGATGATCCGCAACTGTGTGCCAATGAAGAATTGCTCGCGAAAGTTCGGTCCGAGGGCTTTGTCGCCTCGGCTCCAGCAGCGGTGACCGGTCGGGTGGAATCGGCGCGACAGCTCGGTGACCATTGGCTGATTCGGTTGGATTTTCACAGTGATGCCTTGCGGCACGGGATGGATCCACTGTCGTTTCTGCGTTACCTGCAAACATTAGGTCAGATCGTAGACGTCATTATCGACTCGAAGCGCTTACCGAGCGGAGCGACGATGGACGCCGAGTCGTGCTATTTGTCTTTGCAAGTCGGGTTTGTCGGGGGTGTCACGAAGGAACGCCTGTATCAAGTTTTCGAGTTCGCCGAGGATGACTGCGACATTCGGATTCTGCCCCCGGACAGCAATCAAGCCCAATATCTCGAGCAACTCGAAGACATGCCCGACGAGCAAGTGTCGCGATTGGGAGAGATGCTGGTCGCGATTGGTGCACTCACGGAAGAAGAAGTGACCAGTGCACTGAGCGAGCAGATGAGCAACGGCAGCAGAACGTCGGCTCGGCAACTGCCCCTCGGTGAGATTCTGGTCGATCAAGAAACGGTGCAAGAACCGGTTGTGCAAGCGGCGTTGGAGCGGCAGGCCAAAACCCGCGAGCGATCGACCCAGGAATCCCGTTACATTCGAGTCGATTCGGATAAACTGGGCCACCTGATCAATTTGGTGGGGGAGTTGGTGATCGGCAACGCAGCGTTGAAACTCGCGGTACAAAACCAGAACTTCGACGATTTGAGTGAAACCGTTCACGGGATGGATCATTTGATCGAGGATATTCGCGATACCGCGCTACAACTGCGAATGGTGCAAATCGGTGACACGTTCAATCGGTTTCGGCGGGTGGTGCGGGATGTCAGCCGAGATTTGGGTAAAGAGGTCGAGCTGGAAATCACTGGCGGCGATACCGAGCTCGACAAAACCATCGTCGAGCGACTGAACGATCCGCTGATGCATTTGGTGCGCAACGCGCTCGACCATGGAATCGAGTCGCCCGAGGACCGAATCGCCGGTGGTAAACCGCGAAAAGGCAAAGTGGTTTTGGATGCTTTCCACGATTCTGGGCATATCGTGATTTGCATCAGCGACGATGGTCGTGGTTTGGATGCCGATAAAATTCGCGCCAAGGCGGAGGCGAGCGGCTTGATCACTGCGGATCAGACCCTAACGCGTGCCGAGATTCTGCGCTTGATTTTCGCGGCGGGGTTATCGACCAAGCAAGCGGTTTCCGATTTGTCCGGGCGCGGTGTCGGTATGGACGTGGTGCTGAGCAACATCGAAGCGTTGCGTGGTACGGTCGAACTGGCTAGCGAATTGGGCCATGGCACCACGGTCAGTATCCACTTGCCTTTAACGCTTGCCATTATCGATGGATTCCAAGTAGCCGCGGGCGGTGAGTCTTATGTCATTCCGCTGAGCATGGTCGATGAATGCGTCGAAGTCGACGAGGCGGTGTTGGCAATGCAACATCAGCGGCGCTATATCAACCTCCGTGGCGATGTGTTGCCCTATTTGCGTCTAGTCGATTTCTTCGGCTGTAACCGGGGAGCCGACCAAGTCGATCGAGAGAGTATGGTCGTGGTTCGGTTTGGCAATCAGCGGGCGGGATTGGTTGTGGATCGACTCGACGGTGAGCTGCAGACGGTCATCAAGCCGATGGGAAAACTGTTTGCCAATTTGGACGGTATCAGCGGGGCGACGGTGTTGGGTAGTGGCGATATCGCGTTGATTTTGGATGTGCAAGGATTGATAAAGCGAGCGTCCGGTGAGCTCAGTGTGCGCCGTATGGCGGCGCGTGCGTAAGGGGGGATAAAAAACCCTTGTGGCTCGGTGTGTGGCTGGTGCCGTTTGGCAGGATGTGCTTTGCCGAGCTGGCTTGGATTGATCGGGTGAGCGAAAGACAACCGCAGCCTCAATGATTGGGTGAGGATTATGAAACAGAAACGTCAAATGAAATTACGAACCACTATTGCGTTGATCTTTGCCCTGATCATCGCGGTGTTTATATGGGTGGCGATATCGGGAATTCTCAAGATCGACAAACTGCTCGAGCATACGGAGAGTGTGGTTGAGCACAGTCACTTACACACCAAGGTCATTCAAGCCCAGGTTGACCATCAGGTTTGGGCGAGCGGATTGGCTCGCTTCGTGTTCGACGAGGACGTCACCGACTTGACCGTGGAGACCGATCCGACCAAATGCTCATTTGGTCAGTGGTATTATAGTCCAGCTAAGGCAGAGGCAGTGGTGAGTTTTCCGGCGATCGGAGGGCTGCTCAACGCGATCGAAGCGCCGCATAGAGCGTTGCACGAGTCGGTGCACGCGATCAAGGCTGTCCACCAGGTGGTGGAGCACGCGTTCGCGGAACGCCTGTTGGCCGCTGAAATTGCGCATTACGGGTGGGTTCAGCAATTGGATAAAGCGGTGCTCGGCGTCATCGACGGCAGCGACATTGTCACCGATGTCAGCCAGAGCCCATTGTACGAGTTGATTCATGGTGCCGAGCGGCAACGCTTGGAACGCGCTTATCCGGAGATCAAATCCCATCTCGCCGCGCTGGAAGCGCCGCACCAGGCGCTATACGATTCGGCGCAAACCATTCAACAGCATCTGGTTAACCAGGCCGCGGCGGCGGCAAATGCGGTCTATGCAAGGCTGACATTGGTCGCGCTCGAGCAAGTGCGGACCGAGGTCGAGAATATCGTCCGCGCGATTCGCAAGCGAATCGACAACGAACGTAAGGCGATTACGATCTATGACGAGCAAACCAAGCCGAATCTCGATACCGTGCAAAGGAATTTAGAACTGATCGCATTGACCTTAGGGTCGAACAACCAAACCTTGCAGGGCCAAATGCACAAGGATGGTAAGCAATCGTTGTTCATGCTGATGGTGACTTCGGCGATCGGCGTCATTGCGGGAATCGGCTTGGCTTGGTGGTTGGGTCGAAGTATTTTACGCAAGTTGGGCGGTGAGCCGAGCTATCTGCAAGCGGTCGCCGGGAGGATTGCCAACGGTGATTTGAGTATGCATTTGCAGCTTCGCAAAGGGGATACGACGAGTTTGTTTGCGTCTATGGATGCGATGATCCAACGGGTCAAGTCAGTAATTGCCGATGTAGGTAACAACGCCGATGGTTTGGCCTCCGCTGCAGAACAGGTGAGTGCCACGTCGCAGAGTTTGAGCCAAGGCGCGACCGAGCAAGCCGCGAATGTCGAGCAGACGAGTGCGGCAGTCGAGGAGTTGAGTAGCTCGATCGAGCAAAATACCGAGAATGCGCGGATTACCGAAAGCAATGCCAATACTAGCGCCGAGGAAGCCCGCAAGGGTGGCGAATCGGTGCGCAAGACCATGGTTGCGATGGAGCAAATTGCCAACAAGATCACGTTGATCGAGGACATCGCCTACAAGACCAATCTCTTGTCCTTGAATGCGGCGATCGAGGCAGCACGTGCAGGTGAGCATGGCAAGGGCTTTGCTGTGGTGGCGGCTGAAGTACGCAAATTGGCGGAGAATAGCCGGCAAACGGCCCAGGAAATCACCGAGCTGGCGCGTAGCAGCGTTCAGCAAGCCACTGAGGCGAGCGAGTTACTCGACCGCATTGTCCCGAGCATTACGAAAACGGCAGATCTGGTGCAAGAGATCACCGCAGCGTCGAAGGAGCAGGCGAGTGGAGTCGCGCAAATCAACGATTCGACCACACAGCTCGAACACGCGACACAACAAAATGCGTCCGCGGCGGAAGAGCTGGCGTCCACCTCGCAGGAGCTTTCCGCACAAGCGCAACAACTGCAGGAATTGGTAGCGTTCTTCCGCACAGACAGTGACGATAGTTCTGCGAAGGAACCGATCGCTCGTCAGTTGGACGCGAGCGAATCGCAGGTTCGGCGGTCTCCGTCGCGCCAGCACGGGGTGGCTCGAGAGTCGGTGGATCGCGGCGATGGGATGGTAAAAGATGCATCGCTGAAAGACTTCGAACGGTTTTGATGATGGTTGGGGCGAATGCTCAGTTGGTTCGCAACGTCTTGGGGAGGTGCCCCGGGCCGATAGGGTCCAGCGATGGTGTTAAACTTCGCTGAAAACGCGTGGGGATGATCGACGCGAGCGGGGTTGGATCGTCGACTAGCCGAACCGAGTGTCACCGGTGCGTTGCGGCGTGGATGGGTGGATCCGAAGGTCGGGGGAAAATTGACCTGTGTGTGGTGACGATTGCTTGTGGGGTATGGGCGTGTGGTATGACCGGTAGTCGCGCTGCGGTGCCGTGACGATTGGTTGCGCTCCCCGGTACATTAGTGTTTGTTCAGTTAGCGCCACGGAGAAAGAACGAATGAATCAGCTTGCTGTGCGTGAGGACAATCCGCTCGTGGCGTTTAGCGAGGCGGATCTTGGCCAATACCTTACATTCTTCGTCGGTGGGGAGCGATTTGCCATCGGGATTCTGGATGTTCAAGAGATTATTGAAGTTGTCAATATCACTCGTGTGCCGATGATGCCGGAGCATATCCGGGGGGTGTTGAATTTAAGGGGTAATGTGGTGCCCGTGGTCGATTTGTCGGTCCGTTTAGGTCATCAACGCTGCGAGATCGATAAACGCTCGTGCATTGTCTTGACCGAGGTCAGCCACGAGGAAAACCGGCAAGTGCTCGGCATGCTCGTCGATGAAGTCAACGAGATCTTGGAGATTCCGTATGATGCACTGCAGCCGGCACCGGATTTCGGTGCATCGATTCGAACGGATTTCATCAAGCACATGGGTCGGGTCGATGACGACTTTATTATTCTGCTTGATGTCAACCATGTGTTATCGGTGCACGAGCTCGGGCAATTAGAGCAAGTACGTCGGCAAGCGGCCGGGAGTACTTGATTGCATTGGCAGGGATACTGGCGTCTTGGCAATGGTACGACTCGTTCGATCGATGGATTAATAAGTTCTTGCGTGCCTTCCCCCGCGGGAGGAAGGCACGCACCAGACGTATTCTGCGAGAACTTTTGCAACATTCAATAATGACAGTTTATGGGACGTCGGCGGTTTGAGGACAAGGACCGCTTGATGCCAAGAGACCCCATGGATATATCGATAAACACGCCCGGCCAGGTTGATCCTCTCACGGAAAAACAGTTTGAGCGGTTTCGCCGACTGATTTACGATCTGGCCGGGATTTCCTTGGCTGCGCACAAACGCACCCTGGTGGCAGGCAGGCTAAACAAACGGCTGCGGTA
>CAZWQC010000013.1:0-18603 GCA_964635785.1 uncultured Ectothiorhodospiraceae bacterium | reverse complement strand
GAGCGGGGCGTGCGTTTGTCTGGCGGTGAACGACAACGCATCGCCATCGCCCGTGCCTTGTTGCGCGATCCGGCGGTGCTGTTGCTCGACGAGGCGACCAGTGCCCTCGACGCCCGTAATGAGCGTCTGGTTCAACAGGCCCTGCAACGTCTGATGCAGGATCGGACCAGCTTGGTGATCGCACATCGGCTGGCCACGGTGCGTCATGCCGACCGGATTATCGTCATCGACCAAGGGCACATCGTCGCTAGCGGTACCCATGACGAATTGATTGCCAGCGATGGCTTGTACGCACGATTGGCCGCATTACAATTTCAGACAGAGACGGTCGATACGGCGACAAACTGAGCGTGGTCATTGTCATGCTTGGGCGGTTCGTCTATCGCGATCAGCCTGTCATCGCGATTTGGGTGACTCCGATGGAAATCTTGTTTTTCCTGATTCCAGTGACATTGATCGGTCTTGCGCTGATCATTCGCGCCATCGTCTGGACCGTACACAGCGGCCAATACGACGATCTGGATGGTCCAGCCTATCGCATCCTTTTCGATGACGACGATCCACGCATTCCCACGCAACCCTCGTCGAGGCCGACACCACAAGATCCCAGTTTTCGCAAATAACCCATTGAAATTGAGAGGATATCCAGATGTTCAATTTCGAGAACTTCCCGCTAGCGATTGTTATCGCATTGGTCGTTATGGCATATGCCAGCTTCTTCTCCGTCATTTTTCGATAGCTTGCCGGCAATGGATGGATCCTAGCGAACGTTTTGCCCTTACCGCCCCTCAAAGCGCATGCCCACCGACCGGATCGATCGCGATCGAGACCGTCCAACAATCATTCCAAGGCCAGTGTGGGTCGCAGACCAAAGGATAGCCTGGGTACTGTACTGGCCTTGGTCGTGCTGATAACCGACAAGCCGTGCCATCGCCATCCTCGACCAAGCCATTGCCATCCGCCGAGGCCATGGCGCAACCATCCGCAGACGATGCGGCGAACCCAGCGCGATGGTTGCACCGCCAACCGCACAAGAAGACCTGCAAGCGATCAGACTTCGCCTGATGCTGGGTCGCCGATGACCCAGCGAGCGTCATTCGTCGACGGCGGTTAGGCCAAGATCTGCGGCGCGCCGGTCAGATCAATCGCTAGGGATGAGTGATCAACAAACTGACAAGCACGAAGATGGCCAAGACGATGGCGAGGCGTTGGGTCATGTGCCCGGTCGACCATGCCGGCTCGCCCAAAGACGCGGGTATCCGTGCCAGTAGATTCTGGGTGGAGCGAGCGATGCGCTGGCTGCCCTGGCCGAGTGTCGCCGCCGTCCAGCCGGAAAGCTTGGGCAATAGTGTCCGATAGGACCATTCCGCGTCGAGATTGACCGAACGCAGCTCCGGGGGATACAAGCCTTGCAAGTTCAGCCAAACGAACGCTAGCGCGGAGAAAAACAACAGTTGGGTCTGCGTCAGCACATGGGTGGTGTCGAATGGCCAGTAGTCGACTTCCCATGGCAGCAGACTGTATAAATACTGCGGCTGACTACCGATGAAGACACACAGGCCGGCGGCGAGCGTCATGGCCACCAACATGTTCAACGGGGCTTCTTGCGGTCGTAATCCCGAGTCATGGGCAAAAAAGGCGAAGTAGGGAATCTTGATACCGGCATGGTGGAATACGCCGGCCGAGGCGAACAGCAGGAACAACCAAAGGTAATCGTAGCCCTCGTGCAGCATGGCCGCCATGACCATGCTTTTACTCACGAATCCACTAAACAATGGGAACGCGGAGATGGATGCTGCACCGACAATGCAAAGCACCGTGGTTTTGGGCATGGTCTTGTACAACCCGCCCAAATCCGAGCCGAGGGTATGGCCGACGCGATGTAGCACGGCGCCCATACTCATGAACAGCAACCCTTTGAAGATGACATCGTTGAAGGCATGGGCCACCGCGCCATTTAGCGCAAGCGACGTACCGATGCCGATGCCGCAGACCATGAACCCGATCTGGTTGATCATGCTGTAGGCCAACACTCGGCGCAGATCGTTTTCGATGACTGCGTAAAAGATCGGGAAGCAGGTCATGACCACGCCGATGTAGATCAACAGCTCCGTACCTGGAAAGCCACGGGCCAGCGCATAGACGGCGACTTTGGTGGTAAAGGCGGACAAAAACACCGCCCCGGTCGGGGTTGCCTCGGGATAGGCATCGGTGAGCCAATTGTGTAACAAGGGGAAAGCGCACTTGATTCCAAAAGCCAGGAAAATTAACCAACTGGCCAGTCCATCCAAGCCGATGTAGGCGAACGCGAGCGAACCGGTTTGCTGATAGATCGCCAATGCCCCAGCCAGGAGCAAAACACCGGAGGTCACTTGAAAGATGAGATAACGCATGCCTGCTCGGGCCGCGCGTTCGGTTCCGCTGGCAAAGATCAGCACCACGGAGGTCAACGCCAGCGCCTCCCAAAACATGAACAAGGTGAGCAAGTCGCCGGCAAACACCGCTCCCAAAGCGCTGCCGGCGTAAGCCATGGCCGCCGATTGTTGTAAGCGGTCGTTCGCATGCAGCGCAAAAACAACACCGATGAGCGCGGCCAGATGGAACAAATAGCCGAACAACAAACTCAGGCGATCCGCCCGCAAGATCACCAAATCGAAATTCAACAGTGTTACGCCGAACTCGGTCCCGCCGGTCACACCGAACCATAGATTCAATCCGCCGAGGACCGGGATCCCGAGCATGACAATACGGCGCCAGGAGACGGATAAAAACGGTAACAATGCGGCCGCGATATAAAAAGGTAGAAACGGGGGCAGTTCGGAAATCCACATGGCCTGATCATTCCACAATGGTTTAGGTGTTCAATGGTATTAATCGTTGCAAAAGTTTCCGCAGAATAAGGCAACGGTGCCCCTGGCCCCGCGGGGGCAGGGACGCATGGACTCATCAAGCGATTGGTGATCTCGATGCCGTGCTGCGAGTTGCTAGAACCCGATCAGTTCTTATGCTTTTCGTAGTAATCCTCGGAGCGCATCACCACTTTGCGCATCTCTTTCGCGATGAGTACCAGTAAGACGCAGGCGATGAAACCGTAGATGGCATAAAACGCCGGCAGTCGTTCGAAACCAGTCTCGATATGGCGATGCACAACGAAGTCCAGCGCGAAAAGCGCCGCGCAAAGGATGTACAAAATTCGCAAAACTTTGGCAACATTGCCGGGTTTATCGAACAAGTACTGAGGTTCATCGAGAAGACGTTTCGGCTTTTGCATAGACCTAATGCTCCCAAGACAATGCCGCTTCGGCCAGACCAAAAAACGGATCCGGATAAATAAACAAAGCCAAACACATCAAGGACGGCACGATCAGACCAATCAAACAGGTCCATGGTGCTTCCGCGATCAGCCCGTCCGTTTCGTGATGCCCACCATAGAAAAATCCGCGAATCGGAATGATGAGCAAATAGGCGATGTTCAACAACGAACTCAACATGAGTACAGCGAGTAGCCCCCATTGCGCGGCGTCGACGGTACCCAAGCCAAGGTACCACTTGCTCCACATCCCGCCAAATGGCGGTAAGCCGATAATACTCAAACTGCCAATCAAAAATGCGGCAAACGTAATGGGCATGGTTCGGCCCAGACCGTCCAGTTCGCTGACCCGCGTTTTGTGGGCGGTGACGAGAATCGCCCCGGCGGCAAAGAACAAGGTGATCTTGGCAAAGGCATGCACAGCGATATGCAGTCCGCCACCGATGAGCCCCATTTCGTTTGCCAGCATCGCCCCGAGGACAATGTAACTGAGTTGACTCACCGTGGAATAGGCCAGCCGATCTTTGAGGTTGTCGCGGGTCAGGGCAATTAGCGAGGCCACCAGAATCGTGATTGCTGGTAGCCAAATGATCAGCTCGGTCGCGCCGCTCGTCTGCAGGAAATCCGGGCCGAAGATGTAGATCGTCACTTTCAGAACGGTAAAAACACCGGCTTTCACCACGGCCACGGCGTGCAGCAAAGCACTCACTGGCGTCGGTGCGACCATCGCGGCGGGCAACCAGCTATGCAGCGGCATGACCGCCGCTTTGCCAATACCGAACAGGAACAAAAGATAAAGTCCCCACGCCCAGCCAGGATCGAGTTTGTCGGCGAGAATGCCGCCGGCGCTGAAATCCAAGGTACCGGCAACGAACCAGGTGATCAGTAGGGCCAGCAGCAATAACCCGATGGAGGTCCCCATGAGGATGCCGAGATACACCCGGCCACTGCGCCGGGCTTCGGCTGTGCCCGAATGCGTCACCAAGGGATAGGTCGATAGCGTCAACAGTTCATAGCCGATGAACAACGTCAGTAAGTTATCGGCGAACACCATGACCATGACGCTGGCGATCGCGATGGCGAACGCAGTGAAAAAGCGGGTTTGGTTTTCTTCGTGATGGCCGCGCATATAGCCGATGGCATAAACCGAGGTCACCAGCCACAAGCTACTGGCGACCAGGGCAAACAATAATCCCAGCGGTTCCAGGCTAAAGCGAATCGATAGGTTAGGTATGGGTTCGGCCAAGACCAGTGTTCCCAGTTCGCTCGCCCCATACTGCTGGTAACACTTCCAAACAACGCCCAACAGCAGGGTGGCTGTCACCAATGTCACGGATTCACGGACATTCGGGTGATGATCGAGCCGAGCGATCAGGACGGCGGCGACCAGCGGCAGCAGTATCGCAACCAACATCAGTGTGGGCGTGCTCATGCGCCACCTCCCAACAACAGCTGCGCGGCAGTTGCGGCAATGCCGACCGTGAGGTCGGTATTCAACCCGAAGAACAAGCAAGCCAATACCATGACCCAGGTCGGTAACCACAAGGACAGCGGAATCGGTCTTACGTCGATATCGGCCGGGGCATGGTCCTTGCCATCGCAGGTAAAGTACATCAATTCCACCACTTTCCCAATATACAAAACCGCCAACATAGAGCCGACCAACACAATGACGGCGACGAGCCAAGCGCCCTTTTCGATTGCCGCCAAGACCAAATACCATTTACTGATGAAGCCGACCGTTCCGGGCACGCCGATCAAGCTCAATCCGGCAATCACGAACGCAGCGAAGGTCCACGGCATGGACCAGGCCAGCGCCGCCAGATGGCTGAGCCGGGTGGTTCCCAAACGGTAGACCAAGATACCTGCGATCATGAACAACGCTGCCTTCATCAACGCATGATTAAAGAGATGGACCAAACTGGCGACCAACCCCGACTGCGAGAGGAAACCGATGCCAAGAACCAGGTAGCCGATCTGGGCAATACTTGAATACGCCAGCACACGCTTGAGATCGTCTTGGTAAAGGGCTTGAATCGAACCGAAGATGACACCGACGGCACCGAGAACGACCATGATCTCGCCGAACCACATCGATGCCACGTACTCGGCGGAGAAAACCGTAAACACCGATCGGAGCAGAACGTACACCGCAACCTTGGTGGCCGTTGCCGCGAGAAATACCGAAACGACGGACGGCGCGAACGTATAGGCATTCGGTAACCATAAATGGAGCGGATACATGGCCATTTTCAGCGCGACGCCGACAAAGATGAAGCCGAACGCCGTGTGAACGATATGCTGATGACTAACCGAGGTGAGGTGCTCTGCCAGATCGGCCATGTTGAGGGTGCCGGTGGCGGCATAGGCCAACCCGACCCCAATGAGAAAAAACGTTGCCCCAATGGTGCCGAGGATCAGGTATTGAAAGGACGCCGTGAGCGCGCGACGGTCCTGCCCAAGGCTGATCAACGCGTATGCCGAGAGCGAGGAAATCTCAAGGAAAACGAAGAGGTTGAAGATATCGCCGGTCAACGCAATACCGAGCAAACCGAGCAGGCAAAGCTGAAAGGTCGAATAGAAATACGCCGTTTGCTCGGGCTCGATCTCATCCTCAACACTCGCTAGCGCGAAAACCGAGGCCAACGCCCCAACCCCGGCCACGATGAGCGCGATCAGGGCATTCATGGCGTCAATGCGGTAGGCGATGCCCCATGGTGGTGCCCAACCGCCGAGTTCGTAATGGACGATCTGTCCCCCCGCGACATCGTTCAGTAACCACGCGGCCAAGCCAAAACAGATCCAAGTGACGACCAGGTTGAATAGCCAAGGTAGGCGCCCGTTGGGTAACAGGGCGGTGATCGGCGCCGCCAACAGCGGCAGTACGACCAAAAGGATGCTGAGATGATCGTGGATCACTGGCCGTTATCCTTTTGCCAGATCTCATCCTCCTCGATACTGCCGTAGGCTTGCTTGATGCGCACGATCAGCGCGAAACCCAAGGCGGAGGTCGCCACACCGACCACGATCGCCGTGAGCATCAGAACCTGTGGCAAGGGATTGGAATAGGTATCGAAACCTTCGGCAATAATCGGTGCGGTCCCTCCAGCCACGTTGCCCATGCTGATATACATGATAAAAACCGCGGATTGGAGAATACTGAGTCCGGCCATTTTCTTGATCAAATTGTGCCGGCTCATCACGGTGTACAAACCACTCGTCATGAGCAATACCACGATCCAATAATTGAAATGCCCGAGGAAATAGTCCGTCACAGTTCGCTCCTTTGCGCGAAGGCATAGAAAATCAGTAACATGACAGCAGCTACGGTGATACCGACCCCCAACTCTACCAAGAGAATGCCCAGATGTTGACCCGCCTTACCATGTTCCAGTAAGGTGCTGTAGTCGAGAAAATTTCCGCCTCGCAGCAACGTTGCCACCCCCGTGCCGGTATAGATCAAGACACCGAGACTCGCCATCGCCCGCAGTATTCTGTGCGGAATGACCCGTTCGGCGAGGGCGTCGCCAAATACCAGGGTATAGAGAATCAGACTCGCCGCAAGGATGACGCCGGCCTGGAACCCTCCACCCGGGCTATAGTCACCATGGAACTGCACATACAGAGCAAATAGCATGACGAGTGGCACCAGAAATTTCGCAACGATGCGCAAAATTACTTTGTCTTTCATCGTTCTCTATCCTCGCGGTGATCCCTCTCCCGGCCGCCGCCGAGCAACAACAAAACCCCAATGCCCGCCGTGAAGATCACGGTGACTTCACCGAGCGTATCGAACCCACGATAACTCGCCAGCACAGCGGTGACCACATTGGGGACGCCGGTTTCGGTTTTCGCCTCGGTAATGTAGCGATCGGCGACATTCATGTGCACAGGTCCTGACGCGTCGCCCATCCCGGCAATGTCGTGGGTGCCGTAGAGCAATGCCGCGCCGGTGATAAAGGCGACGGCTAATGCTCCCCAAGGTCGGCTTTGCAACGGCTTTTCGTAGGCAACGCCGGTCAGCAACAACACTGCCAGCATCAAGACGGTCGAAATCCCCGAGCCGACAGCGGCCTCGGTAAAGGCGACATCCGGCGCATCGAGGACCATAAACAAGCCGGCGCTGAGCAGACTATACAGACCGAACAGCATCGCGACCGCCAATAAATGCCGCGTGCCGATGACGGTGAATGCCATTATCAGCAAAAACACCAACAACACGAAGTCGATGACGGTATCGATCATCTCGAGTCGCCCGTGGTGTTGGCCTCGCTTGGCACCAGTCCGTAGTGCCGAGCGCCATTACCCAACGCATAGGTCGCTGTCGGGCTGGTGAAGAACAAGAAAAAAAAGATCATCATCAATTTCACGCTGACGAAGGAAAGACCGGCCTGCAAGGCGAGCCCAAACAAAATCAGAAACGCGCACAGCGTGTCGGTAATTCCGACGGCATGTAACCGCGTATAAAAATCCGGGAAGCGATGCATGCCCAAGCCGCCAATGATGCCGAGCGCACCGCCGGTAACAAGACAAAGGGAACTCAATAAGTCCATCATGATGGCTTGCCCTTGCCAGTTGGGATGCGTGTCTTCGCCGAGGCGCGATCGGAGTCGTGCCGGTACATTCCGGCCTCGACCAAGCGCAGCGCCGCAACCACGCCAACAAAATTGAGCAGGGAATACAACAGTGCAATATCCAACACGTCGGGACGACCGGACAGGAACGCGAACACGGCGACCAATAACACGCTCTTGGTGCCGAACATGTTGACCGCCAAGATCCGATCGAACACGCTTGGCCCCAACACCGCGCGCGCAACGGCCAGCGCCATCGTGATCATGATCGCTAATGCAGCGACGATATAGATTGTCATTGGCTAATGCACCTCGATATCCGGTACGAGTCGAGCCATTTGGCCGGTTTGCAGGTCGCGCGCGGCGTCCCGTGACAACGCATGAACGACCACGCTGTCGGTGGTGACTTCTAAACTGGCGGTCCCCGGGGTGAGGGTGATGGCGTTGGCGTAAATGACCCGGCCCAAATCAGTTTTCAGCGGAAGCGCAAGGGTCACCAGCGTCGGTGAAATCGGTTTCAAGCCGAGCACCCGAGCTGCAACATCGATATTGGCCAGTACGATCTGCCAGCCGAGGTAACCCCAGAACTGAAGCAGGGAGAAGGTCAAGTGGAGCGGATGGCTTTCGTGGTCGATCAAGTCCATGCGTGCGGCGAGGTAAACCGTCACGACAGTCGAGGCGACGCCCAAGCCGACCAACAACGGCTCGAAATGTGAGGAAAGCAACAGCCACAGGCCAAGCAAACCAATTCCCAGGCTGATTGTGTGTTTCATGTGCGTTTACTCGCTAGCAAACAGTGCGTCGTTCGGTTCGGTCACGCGGCTTCCTGCGGACACTCGCCTGATGACACCGCCGATCGATTGTTACCCTAGTTTTGGCAGACACGTCTGTCGCCTTCCTTTCCACGTAGGGGACGAAAGGCGAGGACGGTCGAAACGATCGATAACGTATGTCACCCAAGTTTTGGCGTCCTGTGCCTTGTGTTCGGCGAACGGATGCAGAACGTTAAAAATGCGTGTCGCCGCTGAGTGAAGTGGCAACACGAAGCTCAAGTCCGGAATTTACCAACTGAAGCAGCGAATCGCCACCCCTTCCGCTTCACCCTGCGGTTCAATCCACGGTATCCTTGCCTGTAATCGAGTTGTTGTGAGTGCCCGCGGCAATGCGCGGGCGGTTGCGATCATTGTCAATGACGTTTGGGTTAATGTTTATGTTTGGTTTTTTGTGTGGGATTGTCGTCGGTATTCTGTTAGCTGCGGCCTACCCTTGGCTCATCACCATCGCCAAACCCGTTGCCGATGCGATCGGTAGCGGGTTGCGGCAGGTTGTCCGGCAGGTTCGACAACAACCGTCGGCGACGGCGGTGAAAGTGGACGCGTCGGCAACACAAAAGCAAGGTGGTGACGATCAGCAATAGGCGGTTTGGGTCACCTTGCAAGCGTGGGGATGACTTGCCATTGGGCGATGCTTGCGCAACGATGGTTCCCGCGCCGGGGCATGGGAACCCATCGACGCAGATCGCGCTAGGCGACCGACGGCAGTCCCGCCAGCGCCATGGCGACTTCGCTCTCGTCGTAATCGAGATCTTTGAGTTTGCCGGCTTGATAGTCGATATACGCTTGCATATCGAAGTGGCCGTGTCCGCACAGATTGAACAACAGCACCTTGGTCTCGCCCGACTCACGGCATTTCTCCGCCTCGTGAATCGTCGCGCGCACGGCATGGTTGGCTTCCGGCGCCGGGAGGATGCCCTCGGCCTTGGCGAACTGGACTCCGGCCGCGAAGCACTCCAATTGGTTGTAAGAACGTGGTGAGATCAAGCCAAGTTGGGTTAAGTGGCTGATTTGGGGCGCCATGCCGTGGTAACGCAGACCGCCGGCATGGAACCCGGGCGGCACGAAACTCGACCCGAGCGTGTGCATCTTGACCAGCGGCGTCAGATGTGCCGTGTCGCCGTAGTCATAGGCAAATGCACCCTTGGTCAGGGTTGGGCAAGCAGAGGGTTCGACCGCGATGAACTCGATCTTGCGATCGTCTTGTAAGCGCTCGCGTAGATACGGAAACGCCAGCCCGGCGAAGTTGCTACCGCCGCCGGTGCAACCGATGACCATGTCCGGATAATCGTCAGCCATGGCCATTTGTTGCTGAGCTTCCAGGCCGGTGACGGTTTGGTGCAAGAGCACATGGTTTAACACGCTGCCGAGCGCGTAACGGGTATCGTCGCGCGCGACCGCCATTTCTACCGCTTCGCTGATGGCAATCCCGAGGCTACCGGTGCTGTCGGGGTGCTTCGCTAAGATCGCACGGCCAGATTCGGTGGTATCGCTCGGACTGGCGATGCAGGTTGCCCCGAGCACCTCCATCAGCGCGCGTCGATACGGTTTGTGGTCGAAGCTGACCCGCACCATGTACACCACGATTTCCAGATCGAAGTACGTGCCAGCGAGTGCCAACGACGATCCCCACTGGCCCGCGCCCGTTTCAGTGGTGATGCGTTTGACACCTTCCTGCTGGTTGTAAAACGCTTGGGGGATGGCCGTATTTGGCTTATGGCTACCCGACGGGCTGACGCCCTCATACTTGTAATAAATGCGTGCCGGCGTTTGCAATGCCGTCTCCAGACGACGCGCTCGAAACAGCGGCGACGGTCGCCACTGGCGATAGACGTCGCGGACAGGTTCGGGAATCTCGATCTCCCGTTCCAAGCTCATTTCCTGTTCGATCACGCCCATAGGGAAGATCGCGGCCAATTCGTCCGGGCTGATCGGTGCGTGCGTGCTGGGGTGCAGTACGGGTGCCAGCGGTTTCGGCAGGTCCGCATTGATGTTGTACCAAACCTTGGGCAAATGTTCTTCGTCGAGTAGATACTTGATCGTGTCGCTCATGATAGCTTGTGAGTCTCCGGTTAAAAATGGCACCCAGCGCACCTGTCCTATGATTGCGAGGAACGAGTGGTGATGCGATGGTCTGCGCGATTGGAGCAGAGGAACGGTTTGGATCGCGGTTGAGCTTGCCGACGACGTGCCACAGCGCCATGGCCGTTTCGGCCAAGCAGGTCTTGGTAGAAACATCGGCAAGGGCACGGCAAGCAATTGGCAAATGCCGGGCCAACCGACGTCAGGCCGGCCGTTCCAACCGGCCATGGTTGGATTCTACGCGTTTTTAGCAAAACGCCGCTGATCAATCGTTGCAAAAGTTGCTGCATCCCGTTTCCTGTTGGGGGACGGGATGCAGCAGAGCTTCCTTACAAGCCCTTTCAAAATCGATTGATCAGTTACCGGAGGTCAAGGTGCCAAGACGTCCTACGCACTGGAGTATCATTGCTTGGCGGTTAACCCGCGTGTCAACGCCTCGAGGGATTGGCGTAAGAGCGGGTCCGCGTTTTCGATCAGCACCAATTCGTCTTTGGGTATTCGCAATTGTCCGTCACCCTGATAAGCCGCAAAGAGCAAGGCCAGGACGCGGTGGCGGTAACGCGTGATCGGTGCCGCCAGTGGATCGTCGGCCAACGTCGCTCGGCAGCTTTCGACCAGCTTGGTGAGGTGGTGATGGGTGAGGTTGAGTTGGGGGTGATCGACAGCGTAACTCAGGAAGTTCACGAGGCTGCGATAGACGACCTGACCGGCTGGATCGTTGGTTTCTTTTAGCCAAGCCCAAGCGGTGTCCAAGCCCGCTTGCAGGGCGGTGCCGGCTGCTTCGATTTGGTTGGATTGCTCCAAGTCCTGCGCCTGGTTTTGCCAGTCCAGCGCGAGAAAAGCCAAACGATCCGCCTGTTTGAGGGCGATCCGGTCGGGTTTGGCGGCGAACTGTTCAAGCAAGTGAATCCGTTTGGACCGCCATTCGGTGCGCTCGTGTGGGTCGTCGCTCAGTTTCGCCAGCAAGCCTAGCGCCAGTAGCCGCTGCCGTTCCGGATAAAATGCGACCAACCGGGCGTTGGTTGCCGGCAATGGACTAAGCGATTCATGTTGACGCAAGGCCTGCTCAATGTCGTTGCGGGCGGCCTCGGTCGCGCCCATTTGTAATTGCGCGAAGCCACGAGCCAGCCGAGCTTTGGCGCTGTTAAGTGGCGACAATGGGTCTGCTTCGGCCAGGAGTCGATCATAGTGCGCGACCGCTTCGGCAAATTTTTCGGCGTAAAGGGCATAGAAAGCGGCGCGGTCGATCAATGGTTGTTGCTCCTGCGGTGTTAACTCCCCTGCCAAGCTCAACGCACGCTCGGCTTGTTCTGAGGCGCCACCGAGGTTGTCGATATAGAACAACGCCCGTGCATAGGCGAGGTGCAGCCGAGCGGCCTCGCGCGTTGAGTTAAACGGCAACAGGCTCCGTTCTCGATAAAAATCGGCCGCCAATCCGTAGTTGTGCACTTGCCAATGCAGACGGGCGAGGTTTTCCCAAACGGCTGCTTTCACCCGAGTATTATCAAAGCCTAAGTCCAGCGCCAGCATGTAATGACGATGGGCTTTTTGGAACAGGGCCTTGTCGTAGCGATATCGCGCTTGATCGAGATCGAGCAAGCGCTGATAGGCGAAGCCGAGCAGCAGTTCTTTGACGGCGGGATTCATTCCGCGAGTGCGCAGGCTGTTAAGATGATCGATGGCCTGCTCGAACGCTTGTTCACGGCGTTGCGGGTCATTCTCGAGAATGAGCCGCAACGCCGTGACGTAGTGCGCGTTCTGCCCGAGTAACTGCTCTTTTTCGAGTTGCGCGATGGTTCGATCCAAACGGTCGCGTAACTTAAGCGCCGGATCCATGCCCAGCCTAACCAGTTGGAACACGGCTTCCAAATCATTGGTTTGGCGTATGCCGGAATAAAATGTCGCAAATGCCGACGAGAATTCACCTGCCGCCATTTTGCCGTAGGCCTTGTCGAGCGTGATCAGCGAATATTGTTCGGCGACATGCGGGAACGCCATTTCGCTGACGTGGGTGGTCAGCAGCCAATGCCGCGACAACAACTCCATTTGCTCGAAACGCTCTGCGGCACCGAGAATCTGAATAGCGCGAATATGCATGGCACTGCGTAACAAGACATCCTCTTTGTTGGCCTTTAAGCGATCGAGCAAGCTGTTGGTGGCGCTATTCGCTTGCTTGGGATCGTTGCTAAGGGCGATGGTCAGTGCATCTCGCTCGGTTTCGAACAGCACTCGCACCTGCTCATCCGCGACAGTGGCCAGGGCCTGTTGTACCGCAGCGAGCCGTCCTGCGCTTGGCGGTTTTTGCCGAGCTAGGGCGCGTAAATAGTCGAATCCGTAGTAAAGTCGGGCTTGCCGATTCAAGACGGCGCTATCGTACATGGCCCGATAGAGGCCGAGCAGCCGGTTTGGCTCACGTTCGGCAAGCCACATACGATAGAGTTCGAAGCGCAGATAGCGAGCCATCGGCAAGGTTTCGGTTGCGAGCGCGTCGGCTTGTAGATGACTGGCCAGCGCCACAAAGTCGTTCAGTGCGTAATCGAGGTAGGCATGGGTCAATCGCTGCCACGCGGCCGGTGCTTGACTTGCTGCAATCGCTGACCGGCGCGAGTCAACCCGTTCGCGAAAACCGGTGGTGACGATACCGTCCGGAAGTTGTTGCTGTGCGGACCGAATCTCCAGCAAGATGTTAAGAAGTTGGTAAAAATCAGCCAAGTCGGTGGCATCGCTGTCGCGATAATGCTGTGCAATTTGGGCTACGTAATACGCGGCCGCGCTGAACTCACCGATTTCCAAATGATGACTGAGGATGCGTTCGAGCAAGCCAACGGAGTTCGGTTGATCCCGTTGGCGTAATGCGTTCAATAGCAATAACCGGGCTTCGTGGCTGCGGGCGGTTTCGTGTGCTGCCCACAACTGCGCACTGTCCCAAGTCGCAGGAACGGCACCGGTCGGTGGCAGCCGATACATATCCAAAGAACCCTCGAACGCACAGGTCAAGTACAAGTGGCGGTCGGTGACTTTGGGGAAATTGCAGTTTTGCTCGACAGAGGTTAACTGTTCTGGCAAGACGGGTTGGGTTGCCGCCAACCAATCCGTCATGCGGATCCGAAACACCACGCTGTGATCGCTGCCATCGATGCGTTGATCGGCGGACGTATCGTTAATGTATTGTGAGAAGTACATCATGGCGCTGTCCGGGGCGAAAGTGGTGAACCCGGTCAGCCCGGGCAAGTCGAATGCCGCCGGTGTTAGCAAACGTCGATCGGCGTAACGATACAAGCGTAACCTTGGCCGCTCATCGACGCCCGTGCTCTGGCTGAAAACGATGAATGCGCCATCGGGACTGGCGCTCGGTCCAGACAGGCTGCCTTCGTGGATGATGTCGGTTTGGCGGGTGATGATGTCCATGACCACCAATTGCCACGGCGCATCCGCATGCTCGCGTTTTAGAAAGCCCAAATGTTGGCGATCGACCCAGAAAGGTTCGCGTTCATAAGATCCAGGCTCGGTCAAGCATTCCATTTGCCGGTTGGCAAGGTCGACCAAACAGATATCGCCACGACTGTCGTGTCGTAGTGAAGTGATCGCCAATTGCTGACCGGTTGGGCTTAGGGTCGGATCCTTGGCGTCGATGTCGCCTGCCAGCAGCGGTTCGGCGATATCGGTGCGCGAAGATTGCCAATAGATCTGCGGAATTTGGTTTTGGGTTCGGGTGAAATAGAACGTTGTATCGTCGTCGAGGACCGTGGCCTCGAAATTGTCGGCCGGACCGACCGTTACTTTCGTTAACGGAATCAGCCGATTGGCCTGCCAATCAACGGTTGCGGCCAAAACCGCGCTGGGCAGCAAGGCACCGGCAAGGACAATGACATGGGCCCAGCTCATGGGGTGTTTCCTCCATCATTGGTCGCGCCCATGGCTTTACTGTCGTCGGTTAGGGTCACGAACTCGCCGTTCAGGACGCGAAATGCCCGTTCCCGGCGGCTGTTTTCAGCCGGATCCTGAGCCAGCGGAATGGGTCCAGGATGCTGTCCCGCTTCGATGAATCGTTGCTCCAACGCGGGCCATTCGCCCGCCGCCTCGGTTTCCATCACCGTATGCCGATCGACTAAATAGACTTCTGGCGTCACACTAACGCAGGCGGCATTTAAGAAAAGGACAGCCAGGCAAAGCGAGAAAGCGAAATGATGCCTTTGCACGCTGGACATAGACATAATGGAATCCTCACGGGCTAGAACGACTTTGTCGTAGCGAAGGGAGTGGGTGGGTTGTCTCGGACCAAGTCCTGTCGATTGTTGTTCATGACGCGATCTCGCCAGCAGCAAGGGAGTTGTCAACAGGGTAGATCGGCAACGCTATTCGGTTAACGGGAGCCGATCGAGTTGCCGAACATAATCACCGGCAAACCGTTGCACCAGCGATGATAGTGGTAAGCCGCTGAGCCGAATCGGTGAGCCAAGGCCGGCCAATTGCACCGACATATCCATGAGACTGTGGCGCATCACCAACGACACCCGCTGTGGGTGCGATACCCGCAACACTGCGCGCAACTGCGAAAGTTGGCTGTCCTGATGCGTAGGGTCGAGCAGGTCGAGCAATTGCAGCAGCTGGATGCGATCGATATCGGTGATGTCGACTCGGCCTTCCAACAGGCGTTGGGAAAGATCGAAATCGACCGCCACACGTGCACTGACGGGCGCGTACTGGCTCGTCCGTAAAGCGGAATCGGCCGGCAAAAGCGCGCGCAGGTCGACTTGTGTCGCTCGGCCGAGAACGCCGACTCGCCAGTCCCCCGGTGATAAATCCAAATACAACCCGGCGGCGAGATGGCCGCCAAAGAGATCCAACTCAAGCCGAGCGAGTTGGAGTAGATTCTGCTCGAGCGAGAGATTGGCCAGGAGCGGGCCGATGGTATAGTCGGCTGCCTTGATGGCCGTCGCACTCAGCGTAATGCGTTCGTCGAGGTAGGGTTGAATCCGTTCGAAATCAACACGCTGGAACGGGTCGGGATTGACTCGATAGACAAAGCGCCAGCGGTTGCCCGGAACGCGTTCGAGTTCTTCGCGCAAGTTGATGTTGCCGTTAAGATCGGTCAGTGCGAACGCATCAGTGGTCAAGCCAAATCGGGTGAAGGTTAGCGTGCTGTCAACGCCCAGGCGACCGTCACGCAAAGTTACCCGCCAAGGCCAAGTCATCTGGCCGGTCCCGCTAAGACGCGGTTCGGCCAATAGATTGGTACGCGGCTTTAGTGCCATCTGCCCGGCGACTTGAAACTGTTGTCCATCGACTGCCGCATGCCCGGCGACATCGACTGCGAGGAGTTGGTCGGCCAGATCAAGGGTCGCTCGGTCCAATTGCACTGCATCGGCGTTCCAGTGTGTGTCGATGACCAAAGCGGCAGGCAACAGCAATCCGCGTAAAGGAAGGACCGTCGTGTTGTCCCCGCGTCCGGTCAGGTTCAACTCACCACCGCTGACGGTGAATTCGAGTGAACCGTGGTGCGGTTGCAATCCGTCTTCGAGGGACCAGCCGAGGGTGGCCTGTACATCTCGGCCATGCAAGGTTCTGGGGAAACTGAACTCGGGTAAGCCGAGCGCTAATTGTCCCTGTGCTTGCTCGCTCGACCAGTGCAAAAGATGCCGCAGCTCGAGCGGCTCGGGTAGACGTAACATGACATCGGCCGGCGGTGATGATTGGCGTAAGCGCAGTTTGGTTTCAATCGTGGCGCGACTGTCGTTCAATGAGGTGGTGTCGTGCCAATCGGTCATACTGACAAGTGGATGGCGCAACTGGCCGTCGATCTCAAGTGCGGCATCCAACCTGCCATACTCGGCGATGGCGGCCAATGCGTCGAGCGATTGTTGCCAGTCGGGCTGGAAATGAACCGTCGATGTCAGCGCAAAGGTCAGCGCTTGGGGTTGATTTGACGCGGCCAAAGCGAGATCGAACAGTTCGTCATCGTCTAACGCCATTTGGGAGTTGGCCGAGAGCGAGGTCATCGGCCAGTCGCTAGCCGCTGCCAATGACCAATGCAACGATATGGGTTTGCGCAGTGGGGGATATTGTAGACCGGTCGTGCGCGCGGTGAGTGTGCCGGTATACTCGCGGCGTTGGTTTTGCTGTAGCTTATAACGAAGGGCCAAGGGTTCGACGAGACGTAAACCCGGATTTTCCGTGGGGGCTGTCGGTTGGGTCAAGTGGATTTGCCCTTGGGCTTGCGCCGGCCAATGCGTCGCATCGGCAAGATGGACGGCGCGAATATCGTCCTGGCCGTGCTCAATGATGCTTTGTCCCTGCCAAGCGAGGCGCAAATCGCCCAAAGTGTTAAGTTTTGCCGCCGCGGCATGGTAGTGGCTCAGTACCATGGGGAGTTGTGCATTGAAGGTGTGACGGACTCGCAATTGGTCCGGGCCATTGTCGGTCGTAAGGTCCAGCGCGAGCAACGGCATTTCGTCGAGGTCGATCTGGCCTGCGAGATGGGCAGACCGCAGTCCGAGATCCGCATCGGCGGTCAGGAATAGCGAGGCACTGAGCGGTTGCGCAAGCATCGGTAGCTGCGAATCGCTGAGCTGCACCTGCCAAGACGAACGGATTTGTCTGGTCGATTCGGGGGGCGGCGCTAGCGATGATGGCACGCCAGTCGCCGGCTTAAGTTGTGTGTTGCTGGTCACCGCGATGCGCTGAAAGCGGAAGAGTTCCTCGACGGCATCGTTTTGAACCTGCAGGCTTGCCGGTGTCAGCGAGAGCGCTTGATCCACGGATGCGGTAACACGGGTCAACGGCGTAGCCCAATCGGCAAGCGAACCCCGGGTACTCACATTCAGGTCGGGTGTCACCGTGACTGTTGTCCGGGTCTTTGCCTGGGTGTCGTATCTCGCATAAGTCAGCGCTTCTGCCTGCCCTTGAAATCCCGCTTGCCAAGCAATCGCAGGCCACATTGCGTTCGCTGCGGGTTGTTCCCCCTGGACGGTCGTCTCAAAAGTCGCATCCAATCCGTTTCCCGTCAGCGATTGCCCGGGTTGGTGCCAGGTGAGAACCGGTACCGAGATCTGCTGATCGATTGCCAGCGCGAGGTCGGCAATCGGCTGGTCTAGGGAAAGCATTTGATTGGTGAATTCCATCCGAAAATGCTCGCCGGCATTAACGTGAAGGCGTTGTTGCGGGGCGAGTTCGCCGGCGAATTGCCAATCGCTCAACGCAAAATCGACAGAACCGGAAACCGCGGCGGGCCAAGTCGCGGCGCCAAGGCGCTCGCCCTGCACGGTGAGATCGATCGACATTTGCGCCAACTGGCTTTCAAGTGCGGTTGGGGTCACCGCGTCGGCAACTTGGACTCGATCCAGCGACAACATGCATTGCGAGGTCATCCGCTTAGGTGATAAGCCCGCTGCGAGTCCTTGGTTTCCTTCGCCGGTTCGGCCATCGAGCGTAAATAGAGTCCGGAAACGGTCGAACTCACCAGCAATCGCGCGATGGCCAAAATCAACCCGGCCGTTGGCTCGACGCAATGCCAGTTCACTGTGCGCAGTAAAGTGCAGTGGCAAGGTGGTGGCGAGTCCTGTCCCATGCGCTGAGTCGTCGCCGTGGGCGGCGATGGTCGTTTGCCATTCGAGTTCGCCGAGCGTCGCCGTGTAGGTGGCGTCTCGGGGGGCTTGCAGCCGGATATCGCGGAGCATCAAGCTGGTCCGGATCGGGCCGAGCGTCAGCCGCCATTGTTCATCCTCGCGGGTCAGCGCCGCGGCAAGATCGATATCGAGCGTTGGTTCGGCACGCAACCATGGTGTGTCCTTGGCCGCAGTGGCGA
>CAZWQC010000012.1:0-18763 GCA_964635785.1 uncultured Ectothiorhodospiraceae bacterium | reverse complement strand
CGCTCGGGTCACCGATCCATCGGGTTACGGGCGCATCGTACGTGATCAAGATGGTTCAATCGTGCGAATTGTGGAGCAGAAGGACGCTGATGAGAAGGAGCTGGCGGTAACGGAAATCAATACCGGCATTGTCACCGCTCCCGCTGTTGAGCTAAGGCACTGGGTTGGCCGACTGACCAATGATAATTCCCAAGGCGAATACTATTTAACGGATTGTATCGGCTTGGCGGTGGCGCAGCGTTTTCCGGTGATTGGCGTTAAGGTGCCGTCAGTGACGGAAGTGCTGGGCATTAACGATAAAATTCAACTGGCGCAAGCCGAGCGAGTCTATCAAGAACGGCAGGCCTATCGTTTGATGCAACGTGGAGCGACGTTGGCCGATCCGAAGCGGTTGGATATCCGCGGTACGCTTGAAGTCGGTATCGATGTCAATATCGATGTCAATGTGGTCTTCGAGGGTGCAGTATCGCTTGGGAGTCGGGTGTCCATCGGCGCGAATTGCATCTTGCGAAACTGTCGCTTGGCGGATGATGTGGTCGTGTTACCGTTCAGTTCGATCGATCAGGCGCAAATTGGTAGGGAATCACGAATTGGCCCCTATGCGCGGATCCGGCCTGATACCATCATTGGTACGGAAGTACACATTGGTAACTTTGTCGAAGTGAAGAAGTCGACGATAGCCGAAAGGTCAAAGGTCAATCACCTGAGCTATATCGGGGATACCACGATGGGTAGAAACGTGAATATTGGTGCAGGGACGATTACGTGTAACTATGATGGTGCCAATAAGCACAAAACAGAAATCGAGGATGATGTGTTCGTTGGGTCGGACACCCAGCTCGTTGCTCCGGTCGTGGTCGAGCAGGGTGCGACAATTGGGGCGGGGTCGACAATTACCAGAAAGGTACCGGCTGATCAATTGACACTCAGTCGAGCGAAACAAATTTCGATTGCAAATTGGACTCGGCCGCGTAAGAACAAAATTTCGGAGTAGGCAAATGTGCGGTATTGTCGGTAGCGTTGCGCAACGAGATGTTGCGCCGATTCTGTTGGAAGGGCTGAAGCGGCTGGAATACCGAGGTTACGACTCTGCCGGGATGGCCGTGATCGATCGACAGGGGCAGCTTAAACGTCACCGGCGTCTTGGCAAAGTCAGTATTCTCGGCGAAGCGATTGACGAAACTCCGCTCTATGGTGGTACCGGTATTGCTCATACCCGTTGGGCAACGCATGGTACACCCTCGGAAGTCAATGCCCATCCTCATGTCAGCAGGAACCGCGTGGCGGTCGTTCACAATGGTATCATCGAAAATTATCAATCCTTGCGTGATTTTTTGACTGAACACCGATACGAGTTGAGTTCGGATACCGACACGGAAGTCATTGCCCATTTGATCGAATATTATCTTTCGGCTGGGCAGGATCTGCTAGCTGCGACGAAGCAAACCATCGATCGACTCAAGGGGGCTTATGCAATTGGTGTTATCGCAACGGATGAGCCGCAGCGCTTGATCGCGGCGCGCCAAGGTAGTCCATTGGTTGTGGGTATCGGTATTGGAGAACATTTTATCGCTTCTGATGTGCATGCGCTGTTACCGGTTACTCAGCAGTTTGTCTATTTGGAAAACGGTGACACGGTCGCGTTGGAACGGGGTAAGTTGGAATTGTTCGATGCCGATGGCAAGGTCGTTCAAAGGGAGATCAAGATCGCATCGATGAGCGTCGCGCAGGCGGATCGTGGCGGTTACCGCCATTTTATGCAGAAGGAGATCCATGAGCAACCGCGTGCGGTGGGCGAAACCTTGGAAGGGCGGCTGGATAATAGTGGTGTGGTTACACATTGGTCGCGACAAAGCTGGGATTTGCTCAAAGACGTCGACAGCATCAGTATCGTTGCCTGTGGGACGAGTTATCATGCGGGCTTGGTGGCGCGATACTGGTTCGAAGAAAAACTTGGGTTGCCATGTGGTGTGGAAGTGGCCAGCGAGTTTCGGTACCGACGCCACCCGGTGACTCGGGGTACGTTGTTCGTTGGCATATCGCAGTCGGGCGAAACGGCCGATACGCTTGCAGCGCTTGAGCAGATTAAGCGGGAAGGTCGGTATCTGGCCAGTTTAGCGATTTGCAATGTCGCCGAGAGCAGTTTGGTGCGGGAGTCGGACTTGGTGTTACTGACCCACGCCGGTCCAGAGATCGGCGTGGCGTCGACAAAGGCATTCGTTACCCAGTTGACGGCGTTGTTGCTCTTGCTCGGCGTTTTCGCAAAACATCGTGGCGAGGCGGAATTGGCCAAAGAGGTGGCAACCCAATTGCGGTTGGTCCCAGGCTATGTTGAACGTGCGCTAGGTTTGGATAGCTTGCTTGAGGAAATCGCTACCGACTTCGTGGACAAACACCATGCGCTTTTCCTCGGTCGTGGGCCGCTTGCGGCAATCGCTATGGAAGGGGCGCTGAAGCTCAAGGAGATTTCCTATATTCACGCGGAGGCCTACCCGGCTGGTGAATTGAAACATGGTCCTCTTGCACTGGTAGATGGTGACATGCCGGTGGTTGCGGTGGCGCCGAGTAACCATTTGCTGGAAAAGTTGAAATCGAACTTAGAAGAGGTTCGGGCGCGGGGTGGACAATTGTACGTGCTGGCCGAGCGTGAAGGCGGAATCGAGGAGGATGGTATGATGAGGTTGGTTCAGATGCCAAGCGTAGCAGATCTGATCGCGCCAATAATCTACACCATCCCCCTGCAATTGTTGGCCTATCATGTTGCAGTACTTAAAGGGACCGACGTGGATCGCCCACGGAATCTAGCGAAGTCAGTTACCGTCGAGTAACTCCGTTGTGATCATGAATCGTTCGACACCAGGTTAGCCAACGGCGCGTGCGGTGCAGGTAGTCCGATTCCAGCTTACTTGAAAGGCAGTAAGGCGCTATCGCATCTACGACAATTGGTGATGATGGCTACCATGCGCGTCGGTTCGCGGAATAACGACGATAATTGAACAGGAAAAACAGCATACCAAGGATCGATACCTGTGAAAAGAGTGGGACATAGATGATAGCGAACGGCAAAACCAGTAACACCAAATATACTTGCCTTAAGTTCGATATCAGCGGTAATACGTATGGTAAAGCGAAGAAAGCGAACGCTAGCATTAACAGAATATCTTTCATGATCAAGGCGCCGTACAATATGCCCGTCAATCTGAAACTGGCCATCAAGGATAACGTTTCGTTGACGAAGTCGAAATACTCGACCATATTGCTCCATAACAGGATTTTTTTGCCGAGTGTCAAAAGTGCAGAGAGTGTAAAAATCACGTATGAGAAAATAAAGAATACGTGGATTGGATTCCTGAGCCAGACACGAAAATGCCTAATCATGCATTGAAAGCCCCCGGAGCTCCAACGAATCTTTTGTTTGAACCATTTTTTTAGGGTGTCAGGAACATGGGTTCTGATTGGGATAAAGCTTTGTTCAACCCGCCACCCGGTTTCGTTGAGTTTGAAGGCGAGGTCCATGTCTTCGGTGATCGCGTTGACGGAAAAGCGACCTGCGTCGTTGAATGCTTTTTTCTTGATGACGATAAAACCGCCCCACAGCGCAATGGCAGAAAAAATATTGTACGCTCCCTGTACCAAGGACAGCATGTTATATTCCATATGCTGCATTTTGACGATGAAGCCGCTGTTGATTGGTTTGTAAGGGCAACTAACGGCTCCGACTGTCTCATTGGCGAGGCGGATCAAAGCGTCGTGCAAGGCATGCTGGTTGACAATAACGTCAGCATCAACGAATACGATCGTATCGTGGCGAGTTAGGGCAGCGGCGTTGTTGAGTGATTGCGATTTGCCGAGATTGGTAGGATTGTCGATTAACGTAAAGCCGAATTTTGCGTGTAAACCAACCAGTACGTCGCGGCTGTTGTCAGTACTACAATCATTGATGACGATCAGATCGACGGCAGGACCGACGACTTGGTAAATGCTCGAGACCGTCTGTGCGACTGAATTACCGTCGTTATAACAGGGGACGACGAAGGACGTTGCGGGGTAGTCGATAGCCCGGCGTTTTTTGCGACGGTCTAAATAAGCAAATAGTTGAATAAAGACTAGAATGAATAGGAACAAAAACCCGGATGTCTGTTGTATTAGCGTCATTGTGTCACCGTGGTACTGGCAGCGAGATAGGTCTGATAAGCCAACAAAACCAAAAGGCTGGCACGAGCATGGCGGTTGCTGCAACCGTTTATCTCACGCGGCATGCGCTAAGGCGTTTATGGGCTTAGTTACTGGGTTGTCAATTACGGTATGGTGTTGGCACGGTCGGAGCCGGACTTAAGTGTTGGGAGTATGCCGACAGTCGCTAACCAGATCAAGCAGGAGATTGATCTGGCATCGCCGTCTTGGTGCAGATGATGGTGCGGGGATCGCGCAAAAACGTGGCCATTGGCACTGAGCTGGTACCCATGAGGGTATAGTGGAAACCATGTGCTCGATGTGACGGCTAAGCAACCGGGACAAGTGATCACAGCAGTCGATGAGGCGTTGTGTCGGCAGATGCGCTGGGAGTTTGAGCGAAGTCGCTCGTTTAGATCGATGTTGGCAGAGCTAAATGCTCCACGTCGTTGAGAGCTCATCGGCAGCGAACGGGATAACAGGGTGTTCGGTGCATGTTTGATTTGGCGCGCCCTGTGCGACGATCACTCGCGCACAATGACGTCCTTGACTATAACGGGCTGCAATACGTGCTGCAATGAGGCGATGATGGTGGTCATCGCTGCCATCGATCAGCACCAGCGGGCCACCATGACTGACGGGTTCGACCCAAGCGTAACGATCACGGAACTGCTCCATCCATTCGGATTCTTCGCCGTTTCTGGCCACAATTAATTTACAGTCATCAGCGAGACGAAAATGCCGACCCACCCGTAGCAAATCGATTTGGTCGCGGGTATACGGAACCGCGGGATTGCTTTGATGGTTAAGCAAGTCATGTAGGCGTTGAGCGTACCTCGGTTCGGTCAGTAAACAACAACCACCGGCGGGTTGTGCGTGGAATTTGAGTTGATATCGACGGGCAACAGCTAATTGGGTTTTTCGCGAACGACCAGAGATGCCCAGAAGTTGGCTGCGATCGACCCAACCGCATCGTTCCGGTAAGGTTGGGTCGAGCAGTTGAGCGCACAGCGGGCGCAACAAAAGGTCACTGGCACCCGATTCGGTTTCAATCAACGGTAACTTTTCCTTGCGTTGGGACATGGGACGTTGGCCTAGGACATCGCCGGTAATCAGGAACGCGAAACCGTGGTTTGCCATCCAGTTCAAGGCTTGTCTTAATAGGAAGATCTTGCAGTCAAGACAGGGATTGATGTTGGCCCCATAACCATAACGCGGGTTCGTAACGATGTTGGCGTATTCCTCGGTGACATCGACGCGATGAAGAGGAATACCCAGTTGCTTGGCGACCGACTGTGGATAGTCGGGTTTTGCCTTTGGAAAAGCCGAGCGGCTGCGGTTGGCGGGTGGTCCGTCGGTGAGAAACCCAGTGAGGAAGTGAATGCCTTCTACTGGAATCTGCTGGTCCAGAATCAAACGAGCCGCAAGCATGGAGTCCAGCCCCCCGGACAACAATGCGAGCGCTTTGCGCGGTCGTGCGTGAGGTGGGAGAGCAGACGGATCGGCCATCATTTCCGAGTCAATAGGGGTGTCGTCAATCCCACCAGAGCGGGACTTGCTGAGTCATGCGCAGTGACTTCTTCAATAGTGTCAGGCCGAAATCTTCGTCCTGGAAATCGACGCCATCGACCAATTCGGCGAGTTCATCGGAAACGTCTTGACCGATTTCTGCCATTTGATCGATCATATCGTCCATGCAACCAAAATGCTGGTCAACAACATCCGGACAAAACTCATAGATCTCAGCGGCCAGCGCATCGAGGTCATCGGGTAGCGATTGAAACGTGACGTTGACGCGATCGTGGCCGACGTCGCTGATCTCGATGCCGTAAGCATCGTGCCAAGCGGTCAATTGCCGAATAATGTCGTCATTGGTAATGTCGTAATTGATGCCGTTCGTTCCTTCTTCACGGACGATGTCGAATTGGCTCATCGCTGGATCTCTCGTTGTTGGGGGATCAATCGTCTCATTAGTGCTTGCGTCCCCTTCCCCCGCGGGGTAAAAGGACTCAGCAAACTTCACCACGGTTCTTTTTGCAAACATGACTAGCACAGTGAGTTGATCGTACCGAACGTTGCTAAAGTTCTGTCGCTCTTTGCCACCCTCACGTTAGCCCAAACGGAGGAAAGGTCACGCATGACCGTTGCCAAATTAGTTTAGTAGAGCAAACGCCGCCGTCTCAAGGGATCGCCGATATCAAGCCAATGCGTGCGGGCGTAGCGATGAAAACCAGAGTTTCTTACGGGTCGTTTGCGTGGATCGGTATGTTGGTCTAGCTTTGAAAGCCCTACATGAAGAGGTTGGTCGCATGTGTCTAGGTATCCCGATGAAAATTCTCAAAATCAATGGGTTCAATGCCGAATGCGAAGCCCGTGGCGTCCAGCGTGAGGTCAGTCTGATGCTGCTCGGTGAAGGTGAAGTCGAGCTGGGCGATTTCGTGATGGTTCATGTCGGTTTCGCCATTCAAAAGATGAGTGCCGAGGAGGCGGCATCGACCTGGGAGATCTTTGACGAAATGCTTGCCTTGGAAGATCACCATGGCGGACCTGTCAGTTAATTGGACTGCTCGCTGGAGCTACCAGCGCTATCGATCCAGCTAGCTAAGACGGGTAAACCGAAAGCCAATAGGATACTCACTGCCAAACCGATGATCGCTTTCCCAGCGTCCTTTAAAATGATCCCGCCGGTCTCACGTAATTGACGTTGTCTGAGCATGACGGTCAACGCTAACTCGCGGCCGGCAAGGAGGCCGAGGAACACCCACGTTGTGCTCATCGGAATGTTACTGACTTGTTTGAAATACAGCAGGATAAAGCCGTAGGCGAAGTCAATCAGCGTGGCGGAACGAATGTCGTGAGTATTGGTCTTGGAGGTCACGATGCCTTGGATGGCACCACCGCGGCGATAGAAGATCCACGCATGCAATACGAGCATGACCACGACGGCGAAGACAAGCAGGCCGACACTCAAAGTCCGCGGTAAGTAAACGAAGATATTGGCCAAGTCTTGGATCAGCCACTGGCTCCAGAGGAATGCGGTCGCCAGCCATTGAAAAACCACCCAGTGAAGACCAGGGTGATGGGTATTCGTATTTAAGAAATGGCGTTCGACGAAGCGAGAGATGACCAGGTAAACGACCAAGCCCACGCCAATCGCGACGGCATAGCCGGCGAAGGATTTGAGTAACATTTGGCCGAGATTGGTTGGGGCAAAGACGGTTAGAATTAAGAACGTCGTGCTGACCGGCACGCCAAAGCGGGTGAGTAAGAGAATGAAGATGGGGGGAATGGCGTGGATCCAGGAAATGCCGCCAGCGGGTTCGGGGAATTTCTCCAAACGACCGAAAGCGACGTCACCGTAGTGAGTCAACCAGCCGTACACTAAGACAGCCACGAGAATCGAACACGCGTAAAGCCACAAGATCCACCAAGGTCGGTGGCTGTTGGAGCTAAGAAATGTACCGAGCGTTTGGATGGCGTCGTTGGCTACAATGGAGTATGCCGCAACGAGAAAGCCAAAAAACATCATGAATTCCGCCGGACTCATGGCAATAACCTCGCTAAGGGGAAATGGCCGGACTCGCCATGGCGGCCGTTAGTCGGTTCATTTGTCGCTCGCGTTGTTGTGCAGACAGCGGAATGAAACCGAGCTCATGGACGATTGTCTGTCCCTCGTCAGACAGAGCGATGGCAACGAACTTTGCGACAGCAGTCGCTAATGGGGCGGTAGGGGCTTTGTCGACATAGATCGACAAGTCGCGGGCGAGTGGATACTTTCCCCGATAAACCCAAGCGTAGCGCTTCTCCAGATCTGGGCTATCCGCAAATTTTTGTACGAAATAGGAATAGTAACCGTCGTTGAACGAGGTTCCCTGGGACGATAGCGCAAGCGTTCGGACCCGTTCGTCACGATAGCCGAGCCCAGCATAGCCAATACCGAGCGGGTCATTAGCAACCGCATCGACGACCGCTTGCGAGTTTGGTTGTGTTGTCAAGGTGGGTTTGAAGTGACCGCCACAGAGCACGTGCTCTTGGATAAACGCGTAGGTGCCGGACAATTGGTTGCGCCCGTAAAGATGAATCGGTCCGCGTTGCCCAAAGCTCAGGTGTTGCCAATTGTCGATGCGCTGTTGTTGCACAAATGGACCGAACTCGCACGGTGGATTGTGCCCATAGATCGCAGCCAATTGGGGGATGGTGAGGCCTTTGATGGGGTTGTCGCGATGGACGTAAATGGAAACCGCATCCACGGCAACTTGAAATCGCATCGGTTGGTAACCATGGATTTTCGCGAATGCAGCGGATTCCGCTGCTGTCATGTCGCGACTCATCGGGGCGAGATGACTGCTTCGTTCGTTGAGAGCCGCAATGGCGGTTGCTGAGCCCTTGCTTTCCGAGCGAAAGCTTGCCTGTGGATTCTGGTCAAGGTAGCGTTTTCCCCAAGCATTGATAATCTCGCGAAAGGTATCCGAGCCGATACTGACCAAGTCTGTCGACGAGTCGGCGGAAGTGGGGTCGCCGAAAAAAATCAGAACGCAGCAAAGGACGAGTCGCGTTGCCCAAGTCATTAGTTTGCCTCCGAGACAAAGTCCGTCGCAGTATAGAAACGCTTTGTGACGTGGTCGTGACGCGAGATGGCCGACAGGGCACCGATTGAGGTGCGGCGGAGCTTGGTTGGTGGTGTAAAAAAGGCCGTCCCTGGCCAAGCAATTATTGGACGTTATTGCAACATCAACATCAACGTGTGTAGGTCACGCAGCGTAATCCGGTCGTCCCCGTCGAGATCGCAGGCCGGGCAATCGGTATCTGGCTTGTTCGGGTAGAGATAGCCGCGCAGCGCGTCGAGATCTGCTCGGTCGATCACACCATTGCCGTCGATATCGCCGCGGTCACCGGAAACCGGAGGTTCACCGTCGGTGTAGAACACCGTCAATAGCGGCCGTCGCCGTTCGAACTCATCGCCTGCATACTCCTCGGTTTGGATATCCCAGCCATCGGTACTGGTATTGAGCAAGGCCAAGCCGTAGTTCGGTTCGCCGTTAGCCCAGGCCTGTACTGCAGCGCTGACCTCGAAGGTCACGAACTCACCGCCGTTGAGATTGGGTTTGCTGTCAGTGGCAGTGGTTTTGGTTTCGATGCCGTCAGGTTGCAGACCGTCGAGGAAATGGCTCCACGATACCGTTGCTGGCTCCCATTCCTTAAGGATTTGATAAATCTCCACCGGCCCATCGGTTGAACTGGTGGTGTAAAAGCGTAGCGTCGCCCCATCGATTTGAGCACCGCTGGGAATGCCATTGGCAGAAAACAGATCGGCGAAGCGAATCAGCCCATGACTCTGACCAGGACCGCCGTAATCGGAAGTGTCCAAGTCAATACTCAGAGAGTCGTTACGATCCGCCCCGATGAATCGGACCGCGGGAGCCGCTGACGCGATGACCACAAGATCGGTACCGGTGTAACCGTTCATCGCTTCTTGGAAAGTCACGCGCGAGCGCTCGTCCACGGGGGTGCTGGCGAGTACCGGTTCGCTCCACGGCGACGCCCCAAATACGTTGATCGCACGAACCCGGTAATAGTAATCCGTGCCGTTGGTCAAGTCGGTTTCAGTGAACGCCACGGTATCCCCAGGTAAACTGTTTGCGGCCAGCAGCCATTCACCATCGAAGCCGATGCTGCGCTCGATTTCGATGCCTTTGACATCGTTGGTCGCCGAGGAGTTGGTCCAAGTCAGGTGGATGGTGGTGTAACCGTCGGCTTGAGCGGCGAGATTGAACGGGGCTAGCGGAGCGTCCCCGGAAACGGCTTGAAATGGCAGCTCAATGACTGGCCCATAGAAGGGCACTTCGTGCAGCGTGATACCTTCAGGGATGGCGAAAAGATTGTCTTCGCTGACCTCGCCAACGCCATCGACATAATTGACCAGGTTGCCATTGTCGTCATACTTCGCTGTGACGACCGTGCGAATCTCCCAACGCGCCGGATCGGCGCCCTCTGCCGGATAGACGTGGTTCCACTTGATCTGATTCATGGATGCGCTATCCAAGGTCCAGGCTTTGTCGTCGTTGTTCAACCGCGGCGTGGCACCCCAACTGCCTTCGCCAACATAGAGAACACCGTTTTCATCGTCGCGGACAAAGCCCATGACATTGCCCTGTGCATCCGAGCGTCGGAGCGGGAAGGTGATCGCATGGTTGTGTGTATCGCTGTCGAACGCAATGTCAAGACCATACTGGTCGAACAGATCAGCCCAAGCGAGCTCATGGTCATTTTCGGCTTTGCTTTGGGTGTGCGGACGGATGGGTTTGTGGTAACCGGCGACTTTGAAAGTATGCCCTTGGTTCATCGCGAGATCCTCGGCCAGCCAGGCGAGTTGCAGAGCATGGGCGTCGGTCATCCCATTCAAGAAGAATTGCGAATTAAGATTGTAGATACGCAACATTTCTCCGGCCACCGATAACGCGAAGTAGCTATAGTCGGCACTCTGGGCGGGGTCCTGATTGCCGGAATCAAACAAGTGATAGAGCATTTCGAAGTCGCCGTCCTCGTGGTTGCCATGGACCGCAATGATCGGATACATGCGCCCATCAGCTGACTTGGTTAGCGTTGACCAGTCGGTCAACCATTGTTGCCAACGCGCATCGCTGGTGCCGTCGCCGGAGTTGAAGTCGCCGGTGAAAAACACGAACAGCGGGCGCAGCTTCGCCACCATTTCATTGGCCCAGCGCCCCGCGTCGAGTGGATCGCCAGAGCTTTTGGTGTCGCCACCGGAAATGAAGGTGAATGGTTGGGGTTGCGCGGGGGCTGTGCGGAACCAACCACATTCGCTTACCTTGTCGCCGTCGCTGATGACAAAGCGATAATCGGTCGCGGGCGTCAGCCCGGTCAATTTGGCGATGTGATTGTTCATACCGCGATACGGGGTAATCCGGTTGGGTGGTTGGGCGTTGCGATAAGCCACCGGATCGGTGACGCAGCCTTCATTGGCCGTGTACTCGTTGTATAGAAGGTTGGCCTCGGCGTCGTCGCTTTGATCCCAGATGATGGTCATCGTGGTGGCCGGGTCGTCGCTCCAGGACAGACGAATCTTGTCACTGGAGGCGGTTTGGCGTTCGCCAATGTAGGTGACATGCAACGCCGGTGCGAGGCTCGGGTCGCCGTCGAAGGACTCGGCATTGCGCAGTCCGTTGCCTTCGACAATGAACGCGATGGCATTGCCTTCGGCCCAATCAGGGTCGTCGACAATGGTTTGAACGATTGGGGTGATATCCGGTGTGCGTTGTGCCGGTCCGGCTTCGCCTTCGGTCGTCCATTCGGGAATATCGGCCCAAACAACACTCTCCTCGGTTTTTGCGCGGCTCGTGATATTGAACGGCGTATCGGCATAACTGGCCGGATTGGTATTCGCTTCCCCGTAGATCGTCAACGTGCCGGGGGCGTTCTCGATCTCATCGACGGCAAACTGAATGTGTGCGGACAGGATCTGCGCGCCGGCGGGAATCATGGTACTGGCGAAACGCAAACCGATGGTCTGGAATTGTCCCTCATGGTCTTCGGTCAGCTCCAGATCCGAGCTCTCGACATCCATTTTACCAGGCTCGTCGTCGCCCTCTTCGGCATCATCGACGCTGCTTTTGATCGGGTAAACCGCGCGCGAGGGCACGGTAATGACCAAATGCGCCGCCAAATCGGGTAATTGAACATGATCGTCAGAACCCTCGAAGGATTCCGCAGAACGGGTGCCAACCCCTTCCATGAGAAATGCTATGGCGTTGCCAGCTTGCCAGCCATCGCGATCGACGATCTCTTGTACGAGCGCTGCAATATTTGGCGTGCGTTGGTTCGGGCCGGCTTCGTGCTCGAGTGTCCAGCCTGGAACGTTGCGCCAAACCACACTCGCTTCGGTCAATGGGCGGGTCGAAAGATCACCGTTAGCCTCGCTGAACGTCGCCGCATTGTCGTTGGCTTGGGCATGGATCGTAACCATGAAGGGATCTTGGTCTTTATCGTCTTCATCGGTCGTCAATTGGATGTAGGCATCCAAGATCGGCATCCCTTGTGGGATATCGATGCCAGTGAAACGCAGGCCGACGAACTGAGCGACATCGTCGGTGGTGATCTCGAGATCGGAGCTGGCGAGATCGACGATACCGGGACCGTCGTTGCCTTCCTCAGCATCATCGGTCCCAGTTAAAATATTGTATACCAACGTGTCGTTGGCACTGACGGTCACCGACCATGCCAGAACGAGCATGATCGCAAGCAAGCGCGCGATTGGGTCGCGAGCAAGCCTCGGTTTATCAGGAAACATAGTGTCTTGCCTCAATTACCATAGGGGAAAATGAGAAAAAATAAGGGGTCGGTGGTGATGACGGTCGTTTGCGACATCAATGACCTATTGAAAGCAATGATGTGCGTCATGAACTCGAGAGGGTGCATGAGCCTCAATCACCGCAGCCGAGACTAGCACGTGGTCTTGGCGGAGGGAATGTTGGCTATCGGTTGCTCGCGTATCTGTACGAGGGTCTTCGCGGCGCGCTGGTACGGGTGGTCAATCCTACGATGCAAGCGCTTTTTGGACAAACTTTAACCTAAATCAATTACCCCAAGATGATATTTCGTTATCCTCTTGCCGTTAGGTTTTTGGCGGCGCTGGATCCGGAGCAGTCTCAGCGCGCTGGCTTGGCCAGTCCGACCACGTCGTTTAAGTACCTACTCGATACTGATGTTCAACGCGTTTTCCCGACATTAAGTCGATGTGGTTTTACGTGCGACAGAGCGGTCCACTCTCGGATCTATCCCCCAACACATTCGGAGAAACTGAATATGACTGTTAAGACAAGGGCTTTCTTTGTACTTGTCCTCCTGCTCGTCGCGGCGGCGCCGATGAGTCACGCGGGCGATGTGGAAGCCGGTAAGGCCAAATCCATCATTTGTTCCGGTTGTCACGGTCCCGATGGGATGGGCGCCGATCCGACGGAAACCCAGCCAGTGTTCCCGATGATTGCCGGGCAACGTGAGGCCTATGCGATCCAAGCGATCACAGAATACAAAACCGGTAAGCGCAAAGATGCCTTGATGACACCTGTCTCCAAAGGACTGAGTGAGGAAGACATCGCCAACCTGGCAGCGTATTACGCTACCCTACGATAGGTCCTTGGTAATGGTCGATCTACGAATTCGAATCAACCGAGCATTGGTGTTGGTACTTGCGTTAGTGCTTGGCGCTGGGCTTGGTACACACGCTGCGGCCGCGGCTGAATCCGGCCCGATGGTGGACGATGGTTATGAAGACCCCAATCGCACCCGCTTCATCGAAGTGCCGTCCCCGCGCGTACCGTCGCGGGTCGACGTGTTGGGGTTTTATCCCTGTACGCAGTGTCACGACTATCGGGAGACCGATCTGACCGAGCGCTTGTTGGTGCCGGTTCACTACAACGAAATCAATCATGGCCGTGGTACGTTCTGGTGCCATACCTGTCACGATCCCGATGAGATCAACTCTTTGCAGGTGCTTAATGGTCACAACGTCAGTTTCGACGAGGCGTGGAAAGTGTGTGGACAATGCCACCAAGCCCACGAAGAAGACTGGCATTATGGGGCTCATGGCAAGCGCACCCGCAGCTGGCAAGGCGAGCCCATCCGCTATAACTGCACTCATTGCCATAACCCACACGATCCGGCCTTCATGCGCCGCAAACCGTCTCCGCCATCGCCGGTGCGCGCGGGACTCGAGCCTATGCCGGAACGCCATGCCCACGAAAACTGGTGGCTGGATTCCATCGATTTCCACAAGACCGAGGTGAAGCGGTGAGTAAGCAAACCCAAGACATGCAACCGACCGATGCGCCGACCGCGGCACGGCGGAACTTTCTTAAAGGTGTCGCAGCGGTTGGCGCTGTGGGTGCAGCTGGCGCAACCATCGCAGGCGCGCCGATCGGAACCCCGGCTTGGGGCGGACGCACCATGGAAGACGCTTTCCAACGTTTCTTCCAAGACCACTATGCGCGGATGAGCGACGAGGAAATCCAAGATGCCCTGCATCGCATCGAGCGTCGCACCCAACGCTTGTATGGTGTTAAGACCGACTGCAAAGACGTTCGGCCGATCCCGGGGACTTACTTCGCCTATGCCTTGAACGTGTCGAAATGCCGGGGCTACCGTGACTGCGTCTGGGGTTGCGTGAAAGAGAACAATCAAGACCGCGGTTCGGAGTTGCAGTATATTCGCGTCCTGGAGTTGGACTGGGGTGACCATAATCTGGAGCACGCCAATCACTACTATGATCACGAAACGGTGCCGCATCCCGGTAAATGGTATATGCCGGTGCAATGTCAACAATGCGGTGATCCGCCGTGCGTCCAGACCTGCCCGACCAATGCCACGTGGAAAGATGACGATGGCATTGTCGTGGTGGACTATGACTGGTGTATCGGCTGCCGTATGTGCATGACTTCCTGCCCCTACTGGGCGCGACGGTTCAACTGGCGACAACCCGAAGTGCCGGCAGCGGAAATCAATCCAAATACGGCCTACCTCGGTAATCGCCTGCGCGATGTCGGAGTGGTGGAAAAATGCCATTTCTGCGTGCAACGCACTCGTGAAGGCATGATGCCGGCTTGCTTGGAGGCGTGTCCGACCGGTGCTCGCGTGTTTGGCGATCTCCTCGATCCGACGAGCGAGATTCGCTATATCCTGGAGAACAAGGTCGTCTTCCGGTTGAAAGAAGAGCTCGGTACCGAACCGTCGTTCTTTTACTTCTCCGATCAAGGGAGGGCGCGGTCATGAATTGGGTCGTGGTCAAAGCGATGTTTAGCGACGGCTTGCGGATCGTGTTCTCTGGTAACGAAACCTACCGCCGGTGGTTGCTTGCGTTGGGTGCCGTCATAGCGTGGGGCGCTTTCAATTACAGCAAACAATGGAACAATGGTTTGATTGTCACCGGGATGTCGGATCAAGTCTCCTGGGGCTTTTATATTGCTAACTTTGCGTTTTTCGTCGGGATCGCGGCGGCGGCAGTGCTGTTGGTGATTCCTGCGTACATTTTCTATCGCAAGGAATTCAAGAATGTCGTCATCATCGGCGAGGCCTTAGCGGTTGGAGCGGTCATAGTCGCGTTGACGTTCGTGTCGGTGGATCTTGGTCGCTTGGATCGGTTTATACATTTGCTGCCGATTATCGGCTGGTACCACTGGCCTCACTCGATCCTGTCCTGGGACATCTTGGTGTTGAACGGTTATCTGTTGCTGAACCTCGGTATTGCGTTCTATATCCTCTATCATCATTACCAAGGCAAAGAACCGGACTTGAAGTCCTACTTCGTCTTCGTCGTGATCGCGATGTTCTGGGCCATCTCGATTCACACCGTGACTGCGTTCGTCTTCGCCGGTAACAACGGTCGCCCGTTCTGGAATTCCGCCCTGCTGGCACCTCGGTTTATCGCCTCGGCTTTCGCTGCGGGTCCTGCTCTGATGATCTTGGCATTGCAAGCGATTCGGCGCTACACGACCTATCCCATCAGCGACAAGATCATTCCGACCTTGGCCATCATCATGACGGTGACCATGCAAATCAATCTGTTCTTCCTAGGCTCGGAAGTCTACACCCACTTCTATCAAGAAGGTGAGCACTCTGCCTCATTGCACTATCTGCTGTTTGGCGTGGACGGTTTGAATGGATTGCGGCCGTTTATCTGGTTGGCGATCATCTTCAATGTGACGGCGTTGGTTTTGCTCATGGTCCATAAGACTCGGACTAATATAATGACGCTGAATATCGCGTGTGTTTTGGTGTTCGCTGGCATCTGGTTGGAAAAAGGGATGGGTTTGGTCGTCCCCGGATTCATCCCGACTCAGCTCGGCGAGTTCTTCGAATACACGCCAACCTTCACCGAAGTGTCCATCGCGATGGGTGTGTGGGCACTTGGCGCCTTTGTCTTTACGGTATTGGTCCGGGTGGCCTTGGCGATCGAGCAAGGTCATATTGGGCAACATCAACCGACAGAGCTCGAGGTGGATGAGGAGGTCGAATCCAGTCGCGTCGGTCCGTGGTGGGTTCGTCGGCGCTATGCCTTGCTGGCGAGACGGTAACGATCATCACTCGTATCGAAAAAAAGCGGTCATGAGGACCGCTTTTTTTTGCCAAACTTGGAGTCGTTGCTGGGCATCGACGACCGTATCGTTTCTGCAGGCGGACAACGGCTGGTGCTGACAGGGCAATAGCCAGTGTAACCGAATTTTATTCCCGACGTTCGGCTGAAGTGGTTTAGAATTAGGAAAGACTTGTGGGTCGCCGGCATAGCGTTGAACTTGGGCGTTGTCCGGACAGTGAGGACGTTGGGTGTTTTCGCAAGGAAAGATTGCACAGCATTGGGTTTGAACCCGAGCAGTCCATGTCACGAGATCAAAAAGCGATGAGGATTAGATCCGAACCCCGCAACCGCTCGGAAAAGTATCACCAGACCGCGCGGGTGTTGATCGTCGAAGATAGTCCTACGATTAGTAGGACCTTGTCGACGTTGCTCGTCAAGGAATATCACTACGACGTATTGCTTGCCGAGTCGTATGAGGAGTGTCATGAAATACTCGATAGCCAAGCCGATGACATCGCGGTAGCGGTCGCCGGGCTGGTTCTGCCCGATGCGTGTCATGGCGAGGTCATTGACCTGATTCAATCGGTGGCTGTGCCTGTGATTGTGTTGACCGGGCGCATCGACGAGAAGACGCGCCGGCAGGTGTTCGGTAAGCAAGTCGTCGATTACATCTTGAAGGAAAACAAGCACTCGGTCGAATACGGGGCGGCGTTGGTGCATCGGATTATCCGTAATCGCTCGACCAAAGTGATGGTGGTCGACGATTCCCCGAGTTTTCGGAGGCATTTGGTCGAGCTGTTGCGGCAATTGGTTCTGCAAACCTTTGCTGCAAGAGATGGGGTCGAGGCGTTGGAGATTCTGGAGCGCCATCCGGATATCCAACTCGCGTTGGTGGATTATCACATGCCGCGGATGGACGGACTGGAGTTCACCAAGACCGTTCGCGAGTCCTATGCAAAAGATCGGCTGTCGATCATTGTATTGTCGGGGGAGGAAGCGACCGATACGCCGTCGCGGATGTTGAAAAGCGGTGCGAACGACTTCATCCGTAAACCCTTTTCTCGCGAAGAGTTTTATCTGCGTATTCACTCCAATTTGGAAATTCAGGAGTTGTTTCGGGGGATTCGCGAAAAAGCGCAAAACGATGTGTTGACCGGATTGTTCAATCGGCGCCATTTTTTCGAGTTGGCACCGGAAAAGCACCGGGATGCGGTTAACGATGGCGAAAAACTCGCTTTGGCCGCGATCGATATCGACTTTTTCAAGCGCATCAATGACAACTTCGGACACGACATCGGGGATGTCGCGATTAGCTCGCTCGGCAAGATGTTAAAGACGGTGTTACCCGAGGACGCGATTCCCGCGCGTTTAGGCGGTGAAGAGTTTAGTGTGTTAATGAGCTATAGCCATCGGGACGCTCTGGTGGCCTTCTTTGAGGACTTTCGCCGGCAAATCGCTGAGCAGGTTATTCCGACGCCGACAGAACCAGTGCAGTATACGATCTCGATTGGTCTGGAACTTGAGCCTGGGGATAGCTTGGAGGATATGCTCAAGCGCGCCGACGCCAAGCTCTACCGCGCCAAACGGGAAGGACGCAATCGCGTGGTTTACTGACCCTATGGCGGATGAGGTCATCGAGCCGATTGGCGTCGTGTCAATCGGCAACGGGCTGTAAGTTGGCATAGTTGACCACCAACCATTTACTGCCGATATCGGCAAAATGGACTTGGATCCGAGCGTGGGGGCCGCTGCCCTCGAAATCGAGAACAACGCCATTGCCAAATTTGCGATGGCGCACCGATTGACCAACGTGCAATCCGTATTGGGTGGGGGGTGGTTCCGCCACCCGGGCATGATCCGGTCGACCGGTTGCCGCAAGATCGATGCGCTCAAGGAGGTGCGGCGGCAATTCGCGCAGGAACCGGGAGGGGAGATTGTTCACCTCGCGACCATGGACGCGGCGGGTCAATGCATAGGTCAATACCAGGCGTTGTTCGGCGCGAGTAATGCCGACATAGCACAGACGTCGTTCCTCTTCCAGGCGGCCAGGTTCTTCCAACGACATCGCGTGAGGAAATAGTCCCTCCTCGAGTCCGGCCAGCACAACCAGTGGGAATTCCAATCCCTTTGCCGAGTGCAAGGTCATGAGCTGTACACAATTGTCATCGACCGGTTGACCGGATTCCCCGGCCTCCAAGGTCGCTTGGGTGAGAAATGCGAGTAATGGTGAGAGATCGGCGTCGTTGGTCTCGTCGCTCTCAAAATATTCGCCGGCATTGACGAGTTCATCCAGATTCTCGAGGCGTGCCTGGGTTTTGTCGGTCTTGTCGGCGGCATAATGATCACGGAGCCCAGTGCGGTTGAGCACCTCTGCGATGTGATCGCCCAATCTTGCCCCAGGCGCCTCGCCTAAAGCTTCGATCAAGGTCAAAAAGTGCTTGAGGCTATTGGCCGCGCGCGAACTCAAGATGCCGTGATCGAGACAGGCTTGCGCCGCCTGCC
>CAZWQC010000011.1:16836-19284 GCA_964635785.1 uncultured Ectothiorhodospiraceae bacterium | reverse complement strand
CAACTGACATAAAAATAACTTTAAAACGCTTCTACCACCAGCCCAAACTCGTCGCCGCCCAATCGCCCGATGAAAACACCACAGCCCTGCAGAGTCCTGAGACTCATGGCGACTTCTTTCAATAACCGATCGCCCACTTGGTGGCCGCTAATATCATTGACATCCTTGAATTGATCAAGATCGAAAAACAACAACGCACCACTTGTTTTTTCGTGCAACGATTTACTGACAAACTCCAACAACGCCAAATTGAACCGGCGCCGATTCGCCAAGCCGGTAAGTGAGTCATGCTCGGCCATCCAAATCAACTCGGCTCTAGCGGCACTGCGCTCTTGCTCCATGACTTCCATCAAATCGGTCAGCTTCGCGACGGAATCCACCATCAAGTCCATCTCGTCGCGCCAACGTCTCACATACCGGCGTCTTGGTAAGCGCGCACGCAACTCCGCGAAACGATTCTCCGCCAACCTGGGTAACAGCTCGGCCAAACGCCGTAAGCGAGTTAAGCGTCGATGCATGATGACAAACAATAGAACAACCGACAAAACCAAACCCACTACGCCAACCACGATGCTGCGCCAGAGTGTTCGCCGGATCGCATCGCGTTCAGCGGTCACCTTGTTCAGTATGTATGCGTCGATACCGCGCCCGATATCCGGAACGACAAATGCCTCGTAAAATTCTTTGTCATGACAAACAAGACTCGGACGACGATCCCTTCTCACCAACCAATCCGAGCGTCGCTCGAGCCGAGCAAACTCAAGCCAAATGGGTAACGTCTCATTCGGGTGGGTCATTGCCGGCAACCTTTGCCAGTCCTCGGTCATACTCACAGGCTGTTTTGGTACTACGGCTACTTCCGCATTGGTCAGCCGGTAAAAAGTCAGCAGCACATCGGCAATCGAACGACCCAAAACCAAAGCGCCATCGGTTTGCCCCGCCCAAAGCATCGGCGCAGCGAGATACTGCCGGCAATGCTCCGCCGCACAGGCCAAACTCCGCGCCGTTTGCTCCGGCGCTTGCAAGAGCTGCTCCACCAGGTGCTGTGGTATCGCCTCCTCTGCCGAACCCCATAGCGATTCCGCCTGGCCATCGGCGCGTAGCCAATGCGCCGAGCGAATATCCCACTCCAAATCCAACATAATACCGTTGGTCACCAATGCCTCGTACAAATGCTCACGAAGTTCCTCTTGAGCAACCCGTGGGGCCAACAACGGCGCGACGTTAGCCAAACGCGCCATTTGTTGGAACCGATCCTGCAGTAACTCGCGCAATTGTCGCGCTTGCTGCGCCCGGACCCGTTCCTGCTGCGCCGCGAATTGCATGGTGGATTGACGGTAAGAGATGAGAGCCAGTGACGCGTTCACGAACAACAGCACAGCGCTCAACGCGACCAGCGCTTTCCAGCGTAAACTTAGCTGTGATACATTAGCGGGCATTGCATCTCCTGGCCATAGTAGCGATTCTTCACCTCTGGGGCCGAGGATTCGCCTCGGCGACTCTGCCGTCAAACCCGCCGGGCAGAGACTGAACACCCGTCCTGAACGGTTTCGGGTTTACCCCACCGCCAGCCCTTCACCACAAAGGCATACGAGGACGGCGACTGTTACCGCAAAACAAGACTTATGACCGCTCAATCAAAACCGTAAGCCGACCTCTCCTGCGAACAAATGCCAATATTCTTTACCAGCAGCATTCGCAGTTTCCCGTTCGGACAGGATAAACGTGCCATGATGATACTGATAGTCCGCACGAATCAGCCAAAATCGGCCAATGTCCACTCGCACACCCGCCGTCAGGATCTTTGAGAAGCCGGCAAATGACGGGCTGTCGTTCACGCGGCCCCAACTTTCTCCGTTGTGATCGTTATGATCAGCGAAGCCTTCTTCGTAACGCAAGACAGCCTGCAATCTTGCAGTCGGCCGATAACTCCCCTCAAGATAATAGCCCTCGAGCACCGCATTTCGATCCGAGAAAAACATCCCATAATCACGCCAAGCGATGCGTTCGCGCATGTATTCCGCCGCTACAGACCAATGAGCGGCATTGAATTGCAAAGACGCCACGCCATACAGTACACGAGTCGACCCCTTGCTCAGGACCGCCCCCTCACTGCCAGCGGGGTCGAACCAAAACGTTGCAACGACACCACTCAACCCAAATCGCCAACGCTCTGTTGGCGATGTCAACCACAACGAGGCGATCCCTGCCGGCCCACTCGCATTGAAATCACCGTCAAAATCACGCAACAAAAAAGTTGTTTCCACGTTCTCGTCGACCAACGGACGACCGGCACCGGCGGAAAAAGACAAGCTGCCCATTTCGTGGAACCAATCGGCATACAGCGTACCGCCATCTGCCGATAAAAACAACTCGCGCACTTTGTCGAAATAAACAACTTGCGGCAAAAAAATACTCGACCGGGTAAACGGCACGTCGCGCGTCTCA
>CAZWQC010000011.1:4564-16826 GCA_964635785.1 uncultured Ectothiorhodospiraceae bacterium | reverse complement strand
CACTTCCCAGTCGACCAGGCCGTAATCAATTGCTGGCCTGCCGTCATACATATCACCGGCGCGCCGGGACATGACCTGCCCTGACAAATGCCATCGCCGCTGCACCGGGAGTAAAAAATTGACACCGAGTTCAGTCAATCCGAACGACGTCGTCTCACTATCACCGAACCAACGATTGGCACTCGTTTTGATGACCGCCTGCGCCGCGAACCCGTGCACTTGCCAGTCGCTGAAAAAATCGCTCATGGCCCAGGCCGGGGCAATACTTACCGACAACCAAGCCAAACAATGCAGACAACGATGCAGACAACGATGCAATCCACATCGGCCAAAATGGTACCGCCATCGTTTTGTCAATTGAACGCTCCGACTCATGGATCGCCAAAATCGTAGACCGAAGCCTTCAAGGGAAGTCACGGTTGCAGCCCATACCCGCCATGCACGCCTCATTTCACTAGAACCGCACGGCCACCTGTCCAGCGAACAAATGCCAATACTCAACCCAATCCACATCCTCCGGTTTCTCCCGCGGCGACAGAATGAAGGTACCGTGGTGATATTGATAGTCCGCTCGTATCATCCAATGCCTGCCAATGTCGAAACGTAGGCCAGCCGTCAATATTTTCGAGAAACTGCGTTGCGCCAGCAGCATACCCTTGCTTGTCGCCTCCGTCTCCTGACCGCTGCGATCGTCCCGGTCCCCAAATCCTTCTTCATATCGCGTGACAAACTGCACATTTTGCATCACCCGATAGATTCCTTCGACAAAATAGCCTTCCGCCACCGCTTTTCGGTCCGGCCAGAACACACCGTAATCGCGCCAGCTAATCGTCTCCCGCGCATACTCTGCCGCCAGACTCCAATTCACAAAATTGAGTTGAACCGAGACGATGCCATAAACAATGTCAGTGGCACCGCGCTGCAAAGTCAATGTAGCATCGCGATCCGGTGCGAACTTCGCGGTCGCTTTCGTTCCGCTTAAACCGATCCGCAATCGCTCAGCCGGTGAGGCGTACCACAGTGCCACAACCGGTGTAAAGCCGCTCGCTTCGAATTCGCCAGGGAAATCGCGAGTCAAATAGCTCCATTCCACATTTTCGTCCAATCGTATCCGTCCGGCACCGACCTGCAATGCGAGGTTGCCCAGTGGCGAGTACACGTCGCCATGGAACAACACGCCATCAGCCGACAAGAACGAGTCACGGATACGATCGAAATAGATCACTTGCGGTAGGAAGATCGAGGTGCGAGTAAATGGAACGTCACGCGTTTCATTGTACAGCCCCAACGGAATTTTGATCCGCCCGAGACGTAAACCCACTTGACCGTCGACCGATGCATGCCAATCCCAATCCAACAAAGCGTAATCGAGTTCAGGCTTGCCATCGTCCATCTCCCCGGCGCGGCGAGACAACACCTGACCGGACAGCAGCAAACGCCGATGTGCTGGCCACGAGGCATTGACACCGATCTCGGAAAAATCGAATGAGGTTTGTGGACTATTCCCAAACCAACGGTTTGCGCTCGTCTTGATGATGGATTGCGCAGCGAAACCATGCACCGCGATGCGATCGAAGCCACCGACGGCTTGCGCCAGCGTCAATTGACTCGTCATCAGAACCAAGACGAGTAAACCAAAGCGGGCGCGCAAACTATCTCACCTCCACGACTTGAGCACCGGCTGACAGGTTGGCCCCAGAGCGGACGTAGCCGATGGCCCCGGGCGTTGCCGCCACGCGTTCCACCAGTTCTTGTTCGGTGGCCACCATTACGGGCGCACGTCCCGTCCCCGAGAATACCTGGCGGTCCCACACCCGGCGTAATTGGTAGGGGAACAAGCGAAGGACCGCTTTACTGAAGTCACGATGCAGCGGATGATCGTCTGGCAGCACAAATACACGGATGGCCTGCCGGTCCGGCCATTCATCCAGGCGCATTGTAAAATAGAGACGGGCTTGGTTGCGGGTCAGCACCTGATTGGTCAGGGTATTATTTGCGATCAGCTCTTGTGCCGTGAGTAGTGGCGAACTCAGCGAGAACAATACGCCAAACCAGAACGAGGTAAACAGGACTGCCTGACGCCGACTCGTTTGGGCTTGCCTGATCCGACTGAACCGCCTCATTGGCTCCCCTGATAGCGCTCATCGAGATCATGACGAATCGGCCCAAGGCTATCAACCGTTTCATGAATTCTTGCGTTCCTTCCCACCGCGGGGTAAGGGACGCAACAGCCTGTCCTGCAGAAACTTTTGCGACAATCAATACTGAACCGGATCGGTGAACCTGCACACTCAAGACCACTCCGTAGTCGGCAAATCACCGCAATTAGAATCTTCTTGACTGTCATGGACCGTGTCGAATCGTCAGGCGAATCGTTCTACCATCGGCTCGATGGTATTCTAACTAACTTGCAAATCCGTCGACGCATAACCTGAGGCGACATCATGGACCGCGCACTCCGACCACGACCCAAGTTGCTCCGACATCATCGCGAAATCCGGCAAACAAACCCTCATCGCGGTCAGTCTATCGGAAACGGGGTTGCGCGACTAGGTCTCCATCCTCTCAGTCCACACCCCGACGTTTTCTGTCATTATTTGAGTTCGGTTGTTGGATCGTGGATCCTTATAAGTCTCGCTCGGCTAAGGAGGTGCAGCACGAGACGCTCGCACAAGACGGTGCGCTCATCGGGCAACCCAATACGCTTCGCGCGGTTGGCCAAGGCATGTGCTGTCGTTTAAAAATGGTGGGAAACAGTTCCGCACGAGCGAAGCGGAGCCTGTTTGCCTCTTGTGCGACCGGGCAACATTGACCAAACTAAGGCAACAGTTTCAACACGCGTGGTATCCCAGCATGGTCACATCCCAAACCCAACAAACTCGTTTCGACGAAGCGTTGATCCGCCGTTATGATCGCGCCGGTCCGCGCTACACGTCTTACCCCACCGCCGTGCAGTTTCACGAGGGTTTTAGCGCCGAGGATTACATTGCCGCCGCACGCGCCACCAACGCGCAAGGCAATCCCTTATCGCTTTACTTTCACCTCCCGTTTTGCGACACCGTTTGCTTTTATTGTGCTTGCAACAAGATCGCAACCAAAGATCGCAGCATTGTAGCGCCTTACCTCGAGCGTGTTTTCCGGGAGATGGCGTTACAGGCAGAATTGTTCGACTATGAACGAACGGTCTCTCAATTGCACTGGGGCGGCGGGACACCGACATTCATCAGTCATCCCGAGATGCAGGCATTGATGCGGGTGACGCGAGAACACTTTCGACTCCTCGATAACGATCAAGGCGAATATTCCGTCGAGATCGATCCCCGTGAAACGCAGCCGGACACCATTGCTCTGTTGCGCGATATCGGGTTCAACCGGATGAGTCTGGGGGTGCAAGACCTCGATCCACGTGTGCAAGAAGCCGTCAATCGAATCCAAAGCGAGAACCAAACCTTTGGCGTGCTCGAGCAAGCACGCCAAGCCGGATTTCGCTCGATCAGCATCGATCTGATCTATGGTTTGCCACACCAAAACAAGGCCAGCTTCGCCAAGACGGTCGACCGTGTTCTCGACGTCGGACCGGATCGCTTCTCGGTGTTCAATTACGCTCACCTGCCCGACCGCTTCAAACCACAACGACGAATCAATGCCGAGGATTTGCCGAGTCCTGCCGAAAAACTCGCCATCCTGGCCGACACCATCGAACGCATCACCGGGGCCGGTTATGTCTATATCGGTATGGACCATTTCGCCCGCCCCGACGACGAATTGGCCGTGGCTCAGCGCGAAGGCACGCTGTACCGTAACTTTCAGGGCTACTCCACACATGCCGATTGTGATTTGCTCGGTATCGGGGTGACCTCGGTTGCAAAGGTCGGCAACACCTACAGCCAGAACCAAAAGGAACTCGAACCGTACTACGGAGACCTGGATGCCGGGCGCTTACCCGTGTTGCGCGGTGTCGTTCTTGACGACGACGATATTCTCCGTCGCGCTGTGATCACCGACCTCATCTGCCACTTCCGTCTTCGCTTCAGCCGCGTCGAGGCGCGCTTCGGCATCGACTTTGCCAGCTACTTCGCCGATGCAATCGCCGAACTCAAACCGATGGCCGACGATGGATTGCTCGATCTGGACAGCGATGGGATCACGGTAACACCGGCCGGTCGATTGCTGATTCGCAATATCTGCATGCCGTTCGACAAATACTTGCGCGAAGCCAACGAGCAACGCTTTTCGAAAGTCATCTGACGTGCGGTCGGTCAGCAGCGGGCGTTAGGTCATCCTCACAACATCGTTGGCACAGTTGCAACGTGCCAACGAGACGACGAGCTGTCCGGTCCGCGCAAACGCTGAACCCTTCCCGCCCTATGCCGGACCCACTGCACCGAGCCACCCCTTCGTTGTTCTGCCATTACAGTCATGCCACCCCACCGTCAACAAGGGACAATCGGCACTCGGTAAGCAAACACTCTGCGGCCAACAGACTTAAAGCGCGGGCAAGCGTATTGCCCCGACGGACGATTCGGCTGGCCCGACTTGCGATTGATCTTCATCTTTGTAAGTGATGACGATGGCTCTGGCTCAAAAAGACATTGACTTCATCAAAGACCACCTTGGCGAGTGGTTGGCGGAAAAAAGCTTTGGTAAACCGCCAGCGGTTTACGAAATCGAACGACGGGAGCGAATGGTTCGTGTCGTAGAGGAACTCAAGCATCAGCGCGAGTTGATGCAACAGGGGTCACGCGAATTGATCAGCAACTTGCCCAGCAGCGCGAGGACATGAATCGGCGCTTCGAGCTGGTCGACAAACGTTTCGAGGAGCTGCTGCATCGTCATGATCGTCAATTTTTGTGCTTGATCGGTTTTATTGCGCCCTGCACAGGCTTGGCATTGGCTGCGGCACGTCTATTCTAAACCACGAAAACGATTGAACGCGGTGCACGCTTTTCCCATTCACCCCACGGTCGTTTCGTTGTAACATGCGCGTCACAGTTGGGCGCCTTAGCGACACCGTCTTCATCGGCGCACCATGCAGTCCCGCAGTGTTACTAGCTGACGCGTATAAGAGCGTCTCCGGAACTTACGTAATGAGTCGCTATACATTGGACAACCTGCCTGATTTTCGCGTAATCGTTGGCTGGAATGAACATCAACAAACCTACTTCTTTCGAGTCGAGGATAAATTTCGCAATCATGAAATCGTATTGCAGGAAGGGATCATCGATACGGTGGATACCCTCGAGCAGCTGATCGAGGCCTTGGAGCCTTTCGTGACGCTACCCGAATCGGTGCAGCGTCAGCTTGAGTCCGATCGCCGGATCGCCTCGTGATCTTCGCATCCCACCGTTATTGCTATTATCGTATGCCCACCGCTTACCGGCGCTTGAAGATGAGATCGGATCCCGTGTCATGATAAATACCATTGCCGGCGCCACCACGACGCACCCCGAATGTGCAGAGCGGCGCAGCCACGCGTTATTGCATACCGATAATCTCGGCTGCTCGCGTGATGAAAAAATCCTATTCAAAGACCTCGCCATTACCATCGCACCCGGCGAGGTGCTCGTCATCGAGGGCGCCAACGGCAGTGGCAAAACCACGTTGCTACGCGTGCTCTGTGGTCTTGCCGAACCCGATCGTGGAACCGTGTTTTGGCGTGGCGTCCCGATCAACGAATCCCGCCTGACCTACTATCGCGAATTGATCTATCTCAGTCACCATACCGGGATAAAACCGGCGTTGACGGCACGGGAAAATCTCGCCTTGGCCGTACGCTTGCACGGTGCAGGACCACTCGCCAAGACCATCCCGGCACTGGAGCAATGGGGCTTGGCCGGATACGAAGACTTGCCCTGTCGAACGCTGTCGGCAGGCCAACAACGCCGGGTCGGCCTCGCCCGGTTGATGCTCACTGCCGCAACGTTGTGGATTCTCGATGAACCCTTTACGGCCATGGATCGGCGCGGCCGGCAATTCATCGAAACCCTGATTCACCAGCATTGCACTGCTGGCGGTGCCGTGATCGTCACCACGCATCATCACATGAATCTTGCCGAAGCCGCTGTTACCACTTTGCACCTCGGACCACAGGTCTTGCCCACATGAAAACACCGGTAATCGCCGCCGTCATTGCCCGCGATTTAAGGCTTGCCGTACGAGCTCGTTCCGAGATGGTGCAGCCATTTCTGTTTTTTACCTTGATCGTCAGTTTGTTCCCGCTCGGCGTAGGGCCGCAACCAGACTTGCTGGCGCGAATGGCCCCCGGGGTGATTTGGGTCGCGGCCCTGCTCGCAACTTATACGGCCTTGGATGGTCTGTTACGGGATGATTTGCAGGACGGCACGTTAGAGCAATTTTTGTTGTCGCCAACACCGCTACCATGGCTGCTATTGGGCAAAGTCATCGCACACTGGTTGATCACCGGACTACCGCTCGTGGCCGCCGCGCCCTTGTTGGCCTTGTTGCTACACATACCGCTGACGGCCCTGGGCACGACTCTCGCCGCATTGGCGCTCGGTACGCCAACGTTGAGCTTGATTGGCGCCATCGGAGTTGCGTTGACCGCGGGGCTCCCACGTGGTGGTTTATTGTTGGCATTGATCGTCATGCCGTTGTACGTTCCGATCTTGGTATTCGGTGCCGGGGCAGTCGACGCGGCAACCTCCGGGCTACCCGCCTTCGGCCAGCTTTATCTCCTCGCTGCGATGCTCGTGTTAGCCGTCACTTTGGCACCATTCGCCACGGCCGCAGGTCTGCGCATCGCCTTGGGCTAGGCACCACCGACACGAGCCATCGGCCCAACGGTCTTTGCAGCAGGTGCTGCTGGCTTGAGCCGATTCAAGCCAGCAGCACCGCACTGATGGCCACGCACTCTTAACGCAACCCATGGGAGAACCCAGCGATGTTGAAAGCCTTGCACCGACTAGGCACCCCGAAAACGTTCTATCGCTTGTCGCAACGTCTGACACCCTGGTTCGGGGCCGTGACCTTGCTCGTCATCGGTATCGGCCTTTATGGCGGCCTGGTGCTTGCACCGCTGGACTACGAACAAGGCGATAGTTATCGCATCATTTTCGTGCATGTCCCGAGCGCTTGGATGTCCTTGATGATTTATATGGTTATGTTCGGCTCAGCCGTGTTGACCTTGGTTTGGCGACTGAAGCTGGCCGAAGCGGTCATGATCACCTCCGCCCCAATCGGTGCCATGTTCACGGCAATCGTCTTGTTCACCGGCTCGCTATGGGGCAAACCGATGTGGGGAACTTGGTGGGTCTGGGATGCTCGATTGACCTCGGAATTGGTTCTTTTCTTCATGTACTTGGGCGTGATCGGTCTGTACAACGCCATCGACGATCCGCGCAAAGCCGCGCGCGCCTGCGCTGTGCTGATACTGGTTGGTGTCGTGAACATTCCCATTATCCATTTCTCTGTACAATGGTGGAGCACATTGCATCAAGGCCCGACCGTTACCAAACTCGACAAACCCTCGATCCACTTCAGCATGCTGGTGCCGTTATTAACCATGTCTATTGGGTTTATGTTGTATTACGCGACCGCCTTACTGATCCGCCTACGCTGCGAGCTGCTCACGCGTGAACGCGATAGCGGCTGGGTGCAGGAACTCGTGGAGGAACGTGCATGAGCGCCTTTGCCGAATTCTTTGCCATGGGCGGTTACGCCATCTATGTTTGGCCGGCCTACGGGCTCACCTTTGCGTTACTGTTGAGCAACATCGTTTTTCCCCTGCAATGCGAACGTCGGCAACGGCAGCAACTGAAAGCCCGTCTACGCCGTGTGCGTCAAGCAACCCAGGAGATGGATTCATGAAAACCAAACAAAAACAACGACTGGCCGTGGTTGGATTGATTGTCGTCGGCGTCTCGATTGGGGCGTCATTGGTATTCCTGGCCTTAGGGCAGAACATGAATTTGTTCTACAGCCCAGCCGAGGTGAAAGCCGGATTGGCACCCACACAGACCCGTATTCGGGTTGGCGGCTTGGTCGAGGAAGGCAGCGTACAGCGGGCAACGGATAGTCTTAAAGTCCGCTTCGACGTCACCGATAACACCGCCTCGGTGCGCATCGAATACGCAGGCATCCTGCCGGACCTGTTTCGCGAGGGGCAAGGCATCGTCGCGCTTGGCCAAGTCGATGAAAACGGCGTATTCCAAGCCCAACAAGTCCTCGCCAAGCACGACGAGAACTACATGCCGCCCGAGGTGGCCGATGCCTTGGCGCAAAGCGAGTTAAAAACAACCGCAGGCGAACCGCAATGATACCAGAACTCGGACACTTCGCCCTGGTGTTGGCCCTCGCGGTTGCCGTGGTCCAAGGGACCGTACCGTTGGCCGGAGCCAGTACTCGTCGTCGGCACTGGATGGCAGTGGCCTCCCCAGCGGCTTATCTGCAATTTTTTTTGGTTGGCCTTGCGTTCCTTTGTCTTACGCAAGCATTCATCGCCCACGACTTTTCCGTGCTGTATGTTGCGTCGAACTCCAACAGCGAACTGCCGCTGATCTACCGGATCTCTGCGGTATGGGGCTCACACGAAGGCTCACTACTGCTGTGGGCCTTGGTACTGGCCGGCTGGACGGCAGCTGTGGCCAAATTTGCCGGTGACATTCCACCGCGCCAACTCGCCTACATCCTCGCGGTGATGGCCTGGATCAGCCTCGGGTTTTTGTTGTTCATTCTGTTGACCTCCAATCCTTTCGAGCGCCTGATTCCAGCAGCCGTTGACGGCCGCGATTTGAATCCGCTCCTCCAAGACCCGGGCATGGCCCTGCATCCACCAATCTTGTATATGGGCTACGTGGGTTTTGCCGTGCCGTTTGCGTTCGTCATCGCCGGTTTGCTCAGCGGTCGCTTGGATGCCGCCTGGGCACGCTGGATGCGGCCCTGGACCAACGTCGCTTGGTTGTTTCTCACCATCGGCATTGCACTTGGTTCGTGGTGGTCCTACTACGAACTCGGCTGGGGCGGGTGGTGGTTTTGGGATCCGGTGGAAAACGCCTCGTTCATGCCCTGGTTGGCGGGCACCGCATTGATCCATAGCCTGGCTGTCACCGACAAACGCGGCACCATGAAAGCCTGGACCGTGCTGCTCGCGATCATGGCCTTTGCCTTGAGCCTGCTCGGTACCTTCCTCGTTCGCAGCGGTGTATTGACCTCGGTACACGCCTTCGCCACCGATCCGACCCGCGGATTGTATGTATTGGCTTTTCTCGGCGTAGTGATTGGCGGTTCGCTGCTGCTCTACGCTTGGCGAGGTCCGAGCTTGCGCAGTGCCGCACAGTTCGCACCCATCTCCCGCGAGACCGCGATTTTGTTGAACAACCTGCTACTCGTGGTGGCAACGTTCAGTGTGCTGCTTGGAACCGTGTATCCCATCGCCCTGGACGCCTTGGGTCTGGGTAAAATTTCGGTCGGTCCACCGTATTTTAACGCCATATTCACTCCGCTCATGGTACCGACGGTCGCATTGATCGGCATTGGCATTTTCCTGCGGTGGAAACAGGATAACCTAACGCGTATCTGGCGTTTGTTGCGCGCACCGGCAGTGCTGACGCTGCTCACCGCACTGCTCTTGACCGCCTGGACATTATCGGACTTTTCCTATGGCGCACTGTTGGCACTCGCGCTCGCCGGCTGGGTCGTCATCACCGCAAGCATCGCGCTATGGGAACGCTGGCACAATCAAGGCTACTCGCTCAGCGGATTGACCCGCATGCCGCGTGGGTTCTTGGGAATGCAGCTCGCTCATGTCGGCGTCGCCGTGTTCGTCGTCGGCGTCAGTATCGTGAGCTTGTTCGAGGGCGAAAAAGACGTCCGCCTGGCACCCGGGGAAACCTATGCGCTTGCTGGCTTCGACTACCGCTTCGACGGGATCGAACAAGTCGCCGGCGCGAATTACGATGCCTATCGCGGGCAAGTCACCGTCATCCGCCACGATCGCGAGATCGCCGTCTTGCATCCGGAGAAACGCTTCTACCACTCCCATGCCAATCCCATGACCGAAGCGGGCATTGACGCCGGATTCACCCGCGACTTATTCGTTGCCTTGGGTGAACCACTCGGCGAGACCGGTGCCTGGAGCTTGCGCTTGCACTACAAGCCCTTCGTCCGATGGATTTGGGGAGGCTGTCTAATCATGGCTTTGGGCGCGTTGGTCGCGGCAAGCGATCCCCGCTACCGGATTATACGGCAGCCAATAAGTCAACCGGCGGTCGCATCCCCGTTACCCCAACGAGGAATTGCCTAATTATGCCCATTTTTATTCGCATCATCCTACCGCTAGGACTCTTTCTCGGTTTAATCGCGCTGCTGTTTGTGGGGCTGAAACTCGATCCGCGGGAAGTGCCTTCGCCGTTGATCGGAAAACCCGCCCCACAGCTGAATTTGCCGCGACTGGATCAACCGGGACAAACCGTAACCACCGCAAACCTCGCCGGCGAAGTTTGGCTGTTGAACGTTTGGGCGTCCTGGTGCGTCTCTTGCCGCGCCGAACACGCCGTCCTCACCGAATTTGCCAAACAAGTCGACATCCCCATCATTGGGTTGAATTACAAAGATGAAACTGTCGCCGCCAAACGTTGGCTGGCTCAATACGGTAATCCCTATCGTTTCAGTGTCGTGGACAGGTCCGGTCGCACTGGCATCGATTGGGGTGTGTACGGTGTACCGGAAACCTTTGTCATCGATGCCCAAGGGGTCATTCGCCTGAAACACATCGGTCCGGTGACCCAAGCCACGGTTGTCGACAAACTACTGCCGATGTTAAGACAGCTGACAGGAGATTCGGCATGATGTTGCTCCGCCTCGCCTTGTTTGGCCTCGTTCTATCGGCACCAGTCGACGCCGCCATCGAAGCCATGACCTTCGATGACCCCGAACGCGAACAAACCTATCAACGCTTGATCGAGGAATTGCGATGCTTGGTCTGCCAGAATCAGAATCTCGCCGAATCCAATGCTGGCTTGGCTGATGACCTGCGTAAGGAGGTTTACCAGATGTTGCAGGAGGGTCGCAGCCGCAAGGAGGTGATCGATTTCCTGGTATCGCGCTATGGCGATTTCGTCTTGTATGAACCACCGATAAAATCCGAGACCTTCTTACTCTGGGCAGGACCTGCGTTCATGCTGCTGATTGGCGGTGGCATCGTGATTTGGGCCATTCGCCAACGTCGCAACGAACCGCTCCCGGCCGCCGACGACGAGACACGGCAACAGGCACACGCCCTGTTGCACGGCCAAGACCCGAAACGGGAACCACGCGCATGACCCTATTTCATTGGTTAGCCGGCGGCCTGACATTAGCGTCCGTGCTGATCTTGCTGCGTACCTTGTTAAGACGTCCTGGCGACACGCCTGCGCAATTCGATGACAACCCGAATGTTCACGTGGCTCGCCAAAGGCGTGCGGAACTGGACAACGACGTCAGCACGGGACTCATCGCCCCCGACGCGGCCGACGCTATCGCACAAGAATTGGAAACTAATCTAGCCTATGACCTCAACGCGCAGAGCGCATTGGTTAGCACGCCCGCAACGACCACGGGCCGCTGGATCGGGTTACCCATGCTTGTGATCATCCCCGCATTGGCCTTCACCGGTTATCACCTCGTCGGCCGCCCGGATTTGGTCAACTACTGGCCGCCAGAAGTGACTCGGCAAGCTCAGGCGGATAGCGGTCATTCCCAAGCGGATATCGAACAATTATTGCTCTCGCTGAGAGAACGACTGGCGACCAATCCCACCGATGTCCCGGGACGGCGACTGCTCGGACGCACTTATCTCTCCCTCGGTCGCTATCCTGAAGCGGCTGAAATCTATGCCGAGCTCTATGCGTTGGTGCCGGACGATCCGCAGGTCACACTGACCTATGCCGATGCCCTGGGTATGAGTCAAGGCGGCCGCTTGGCCGGTCAGCCAGCGCAGCTAATACAGCAAGCCTTGGCCATGGCACCCAATCATCCACAAGTCTTGTGGATGGCCGGGATGGTCGAAGCCCAACAGGATAATCCGCAAGCCGCTTTGGTTTATTGGCAACGATTGGCGCCGCAACTCGAGGCCGGTTCGGCGGATGCGGATCGGTTGGCAGAGCTAATGGCACAAGCGCAACAAGACATCGCTGCACAAACCACGGCACCCGCAGCAACACCAGCGCCAGCACCAGCGCCATCCACCGCCACAGCAATGGCTGCGATCGAAGCCAACATTCCGGTGCAAGTGCGTGTGCTGCAGAAGCTTCAAGAAAAAATCAAG
>CAZWQC010000011.1:3222-4554 GCA_964635785.1 uncultured Ectothiorhodospiraceae bacterium | reverse complement strand
GCCACGCTTTACGTCGTCGCGAAAGCCGTCGATGGGCCAGCGATGCCGCTCGCAGTCGCACGCCTTGACGCCACCGCCCTACCCGCGCAAGTCACGTTGAACGACCGCATGGGAATGACAGCACGGGTGAAATTATCGGATTTCAGCGTCGTGAAGGTCGAAGCCAGAATTAGTCAGGATGGCGCGGCGATTGCCAAGCCCGGCGATTTAACGAGCACTTCGACCCAAGTGCCATCCTCGCGTCGCGAGCCCGTTGAGTTGGTCATTGACAAGATCATCGAGTGAACGGACTCTAAGGGGTACCGCAATGCTGCCGAGCCCCCCTTACAAGGGGTGTCACCGCTGCGCGGTGACACCCCCTCTTGATTGGCGGCTTCGCACGCTACATCACGACGGCAAGAATGATCGCCACCAATCCCAAGAACGCACCGATACCACCGACGATCAGCGGCAATTGCGACGATTCACCGCCAGCGGCTGACAGCTTTTCCTCCAACTGAGTCGCAACCGTACGTTGCACCGTGCCTTGCATATGTTCCTCGATTTGCTTTTCCAGGGTTGCAGCGAGTTCCTTAGTCGCCGCCGTATTGACCGCTTCCGCAGCTTGCTCGATTGCCAATTTCATGTCCTGCGTCAGCGTCGACCCCTGCCGCAATCGTTCGCCGACGGCATTGAGTTCTTCCTGTAATTGAGTCGACAACGCGGTGACTTGCGGGGCAATCTCGGCAGCGATGACCGTTTTCGCAACCTGCTCGGCACGCTCGGTCACGCGACTTTGCAACGACTGCACTTGTTGTTGCAACTCGCTGACTGTTGCCACGACGGCTTGCAGTTGCTCGGTTTGCCCCTGTTCTGCGAAGCGGACCGCTTGCTTGGCCTCGGCCATCGCTATGCTGCGGACCTCCGTCTCGATTCTTTGCGAGACGACCGACTGAGCGGTTTGCTCGGCGACACGCCTCCCTTGCTCGCTTGCTTGAGCTACCGCATCCGCCTTTGCTGCTGTGATGGTGGACTCCAAAGCCGCGGACAGGCGAGATTGCAGCTGCGGTAGCTGCGCTTCGATCACGGTGTTTACAATAGCCGGCAGACGCTGCTCGACCGCCGCATCGAGCATTTCCCTGACCAAACTTTCCACGGCAGCACGGTCCAACCCAGCCGGCGCGACAACAGCCACCTTTTCTTCCGCTACGACCGCCGGTGGTTGCGCTTTCTCCAAATCGGCGAGGATCGCCTGCACGCTATCGGGCGATGGCTGTTTAGAGATCACGCCGCTGGCGCCGACCGCCTTGGCGTGGTCGGCCTGAGCGCAATCGAGGATGAAGTGGAGCACAT
>CAZWQC010000011.1:0-3212 GCA_964635785.1 uncultured Ectothiorhodospiraceae bacterium | reverse complement strand
TGGCGTGGTCGGCATAGTCTGGCATTTCATCGGTCTTGCCAGTACACATCACGATGGGTATGTGCTTCCAAGCCGGGTTAGCCTTGATCGCCTGAGCGGTTTCGAAACCATCCATGCCCGGCATCGTGTGGTCAAGGAAGATGGCTTCTGCCTGCTGCTCGGCCAAATATTTCAGCGCATCTTCCCCGGAATCGGCGGTCGACACCTCAAGCCCGAGGTTCTTTAACATCTTGCTTAACGCAAACCGGGCAGATTTCGAATCGTCTACGAGCAGAACGTGCTTGATCGACATAGTAGCCTCGCGTATCGGCAAGCTCGCGCCACGCACATTCCTGGCGTCAAGAACGGGCCGATCCAATTGAATCAATGGGTCAATAGTCCGCTTCTTTGCGCGCGCGCAAAGAAGAAATCGCACCGTTAAACACTGGTTTTTGCTTGAGTGCCAGGGTTTCTAACGTCACCAACAGGCGATCGTTACCCTTTGCACCGATCAATCTCGTAATCCCGATCGTCACTTGGGCGACCGGCCGAGATTATGCCAAAAACGAAATGGAATTATTGTTAAACGTAACTCAGACCCGTCACAATCGAGCCCGTCCACCGCACGGCGATTAGGCTAAGCGTGCGCAGGGCCAGGGTCAAGCATCGTGTTCAAATGGTGCATTGGTCCTCGCCTCTCCGGCGACTTGACCCGCCCTCACCGGGGAGGGGGTGGGAGAACGATGATGGCAGCCATGGCAACTTCGACCTGCCGTCCGAGTCGCGACAAAACGCAATCGCCAGCGTCAACGGTCACTCATCGCAGCGGTTTTGCAATCGTCTCGACAACCGCGTTTCCCGTCGTTTGCGAGCAGGACCGCTTGGCAGTCGCTGAGTCAGTGCGAATGCCGTTCGATAATCACCTCGCCGATGCTCGTAGAACTTTGCCAACGCTTCGATGGCGATCGGGCAATCCTCGCGCGCAAGCTGTTCCCACAACGGCACCGCCTGTGCCCAATCACCATTGCGACGATGCAGTGCAGCGAGTTCATGCAATGTCTCGCGCGCCATGAACGTCTGATCTGTGGCGAGCAAGATATCCCGCGCGACCGGCCAGCGACCACCACGACCATGCCAACGCGCGACAGCGGCCACGTCCGCATCGAATTGCCACGGCCGTTGCAGGGCCGCATCCAACGTCGGCAACGCATTGACCATCGCCAGCAAATCCCAGCGATTGTGTTGGATGACAGCGGGAAACCGGGCTGCATCGCCACGTTGTAACCAATCACGCCACACTTGCGGCACCCATGCGCCAGGTAAGTCGTTTGGGCGGACAAAGCCAAGCAGATTGCGTTCGAGCGTCGTTAGCGTGCAATCCGGCCAACTGCGGGCAAATAGACGCCTAACGACGGCCAACAAATCCAAATGTAAAGCCGTATTGAAAGAAGCGGTCTGACCAGCAAGGCGGTAGCGTGTGGTCAGCAGCGGCACATCGAAGGATTTGCCGTTGTAACTCACCACGGTCATCCCCGCGATGACGGCTTCAAGGGCCGCGAGCATCGCCGTTTCCCCCGCAAAGCGCGTCAGGACATACTGTTCGAGATCAACGGCGGTTGACCTGACCCGGGCAAAGCCTACCAAAAACGCAATGGTGCCAGCTCCGCTGGACAAGCCGGAGGTTTCGGTGTCGAGGAACAGGCAATGATCGAGTTCGATCGGTGCACCGGGACAAAGCGCATCGAAAACCGAGGTGGCTGCGAGATTCGGCGGCAAATCGATCCTTTCTCGCACGCGAATCAAACCGGGCACGAGCAACTCCCCTCCCAGTCGACCCGCCAATGTGGGTTCATCGATACCAGCGCACCGCCCCGACCCTGACGTCTTCCCCACCCGCAACCGCCCGATTCGTTCTTTCAGGCAGGTCTGGGGCAAATCGCCGTCAACCTGGCATTGCTCTCTCGCCACGGGCGTTGTCGTCGCTCCCGCTTGCCGACGGAGTTGGTGCAAGCGTTGCAGACTCGGACTATTGCGCATCGCTCGGCCACTCGTTGTCAGTGAGGTTCGCTTCGGCAATCGCTCCCTGAAACAACGTCAATACCCGCAAAGCCCCTTGCTTGGCCGAGTAGCCCCGTTGCTCTGTGGGCGCCAAAATCGGACCGACACAGGCAGGGCAACCGTATTGACAATCACAGCCTTGGATCATCGCTTTCGCCTTTGTCACCACCTCGTCGCTGCGCTCAAACAACGGCTCCGACAACCCAACCCCACCCGGGTAGTTGTCATAGAGGAACACCGTTGGCTGGAACCGTTCGAGCGATTCGGGATCGCTCGCCACGCTGTCCTTCCCCATCCGCACTTGCCCCCGCCCCCGACGATCGACATTCGCGAACCACGCACCATCGCCATCACCAACCGCACGACCGAGATCGCGTAACACGGCCAAGCTGAGCCAGGCCGCGACATGATGCATCGCATAAGCCGCACCGAGAAATCCGTCCAATGCTTGTTGGCGGGAAGCAAACACCGCGCGCAATACCCGGGCCTGGACTTGCCACCAGAGCGCTGTGGTGTGCATTTCCTGATCCGGCAAGTCGATATGACCGTAGCCAACGTTCTCGTGGGTGTAATAGCGAATCTTTTTATAGCCCGGCACCCGCCGCAGCAAATGCACCTCACCCAACGCCACAACCGCTGGCGTACGATTCACCCGGGCGAAGGATTCGAGAATCTTGAGCTTGTTATAGTCGATCGACTCGGTGTAGTAATCCGCTTGCGTCCGTGCGACATAGGCTTTGCGACCGGTCCAATCCAGGCGTTCGACTTGATAGGGACTGGCCTGAATCAGGTAAATCGCGCCGGGATAGACGGTCATCGGCGCGGCGGTGTAGTCGACTTCCGCAATAACCTGCTTTGCCCCCCCGGTCGTATCGATGACCACGAAATTGCCTTCGGCGACCGAACGCAGGCTAACGCTGTTCGCCGGGTAACCGTCGCCGACCCAATGCCAACGTTGTCCCTCGTGATGTAACAACCCCGCATCGACCAGATAATCCAACATCTCACCGACATCTTGCTCGCCAAAACGCTCCCCTTCGACAAAAGCCAGCTCGAACGCGGCACAACGCACATGATCTAGCAAGATCAACAATTGATCGGGATCGACGTACGCTTGCTCCGGACTTGCCCCGAGAAAAAACTCGGGGTTGCGAACGATGTACTGATCCAACGGC
>CAZWQC010000010.1:0-19656 GCA_964635785.1 uncultured Ectothiorhodospiraceae bacterium | reverse complement strand
CGGTCAACATGACCCGCCGTTCCAGCAGGACCGGTCGCCCATCACGCTCGTAATACAACCGTGTTCCCGCCGGCGCACGATTGCGTTCGGCCGCGTCATAGGGATCATGGTCTTCCACCACCAACCGAAATTCCAAGGTCGCCGTCGCACCGAGGATCTCTTTGGCTCGCGCGGTGTCTTGCACGCCAGGCAATTCCACGACGATGCGATCCTCTCCCTGCCGTTGCACGACTGGCTCGGCCACACCGAGCTCGTTGACCCGCCGCCGCAACGTCGTGATATTTTGCATTAGCGCCGACTTGCGAATTTCCTGCACGGCCATCTCCGTCATCGCACCGCGCAAGACCGGCGTTGCACCCGCCATATCCGAGGTGAATTCCAAGGTCCGCCAGTATTCATCGCGCAATACCCGCAATGCCGCATCGCGGGTTTCGACCTCGCCAAACTTGGCCAACAAACCGTCACCGACCCGATTCACCCCGAGATAACGTAGGTCATTATTGCGCAACAACGTGCCGATCTCGCCTTCGTAGCGATCCATGGTCATGCGCAACACCTCATCCATGTCGGTACGCAATTGGAAATGCACGCCACCACTTAGATCCAAGCCATAGGAGATCGGCGAACCGCCAATCGCTTTCAACCAGCCGGGCGTTGCCGGTGCCAGGTTGAGGGCAACGACATAGCGACGTTCCAACGCGTCGCGTAACCGGTCCTTGGCTTCAAGTTGGGTCTCGGGATCATCGAACCGGGCTAACAAACGTTCGTCTTCGACACCCACTCGCTTCGCATCGATCTGCGCCTCGGCAAGAATCGCTTTGACGCGCTCAAGCAAGGCCGGATCGACGGCGTCGGCATCGGGATCGGAGACTTGCACGGCATAGTCTTCCGGGAACAAGTTGGCACTGGCGTACAACAGGCCTAAACACAGTATTCCCAGCAGTAACAGGTTCACCCAAAGGGGATAACGATTGACCATATTGGCTTGATTCTAGCGTTCGTCGCGACGATCAGACATCTTTCAAGCTGCCTTTGGGCAGCACCAACGCGACCGCTTGCTTCTGCACGGCGGTTTCCACGCCTTGCGCGATCTCCACCCGCACGAAACTCTCGCCGACGTTGGTAACGGTCCCGGCCAACCCACCGTTAGTGACCACTTCGTCGCCTCGCTTCAAGCCGTCCATTAACTGCTTGTGCTCTTTCGCCCGCTTACTCTGTGGTCGAATGATCAAGAAATACATCAACGCGAAGAAGATGACCATCATGAGCAATAGTTGCCCACCACCCGCCGCTGGCGGTGGTGGCGCTGCCGTTTGCGCGGCCGCATCCGTAATCAACAGATTCGTCATGGTTTGACCCTTTAACACAACAATGAAACGACACGACCGGCGCACGCCGGCCGACCAAAGTTGTCCATTATGGCATACTCAAGCCGGGTTGCGCCCAACGTCGAGCCCGAAGATGCCAACCGATCCCTGCACCGTGGTCCTAAACCACCCGTCAGTTTATCACCGCACGCAGCAAGTACGCTGGCAACGTCACACTGAAACCGCGCGTCATCGTGCTACCGTTATACGTGATCCAAGATGTTACACTGCGTACTTTATCCGTGACCCCACTCCGAGTTGAACGAACACGTACAGCCCATGCAAGCCTTCAATGACCATTCCATCGCGCTTTTGATCGAGGATCAACCGAGCGACGCCAAGCTTGTCGAAGCCATCCTGCGACATCATCAAATTGTCCAGCAGGTCTTGTGGGCGCCCACCCTGGGCCAGGCGAAAACCCTACTCGCCGAACAACCGGTCCAGCTGTTGCTCGTCGATCTCGGCTTGCCGGATACCAGCGGCCTGGAAACCGTATTCGAGCTGCGCCTACTCGCCCCGGATGTGCCGTTGATCGTTCTGACGGCAAACACGGATGAAACCAATGCGTTGCACGCACTCGAAGCCGGCGCCGAGGATTACCTGATCAAGGGTGAGTTCACTGCCGACAACTTGATCCGTTCCATTCGCTACGCCATCAGCCGCAGCCGCGCCGAAGTCGAATTGCGCCGCCGGCAGCGGCTGTACGCAACCTTGAGTGAAACCAATCACGCCATTTTGCATTTTTCGCATGAACAAGCCCTGTTCGAGGCACTGTGCCGGACCGCGGTCAAACATGGGGAGTTCAGCTTAGCCTGGGTCGGCAAACCCGATGCGGCTGGCTGGATGCAAATCGCGGCGGCCAGCGGCAACACGCATTATCTGCAGGCCATTCGCATTTCCGTGCACGGCGATCGACCCGAAGGCCAAGGACCGACCGGCCGTGCCTTTCGCGACGGCATGATCCAAATCGTCAACGATTTTCAAACCGCGCCAAACACGGCCATCTGGGCAGAAGCCGCCAAACGCTACCACATCACCGCCGCCGCCGCTTTCCCGCTGTGCTGGTCAGGCAACATTCAAGGCGTATTCACGATATACGCCACCGAATCGAACTTCTTCGGTCCTGAGGAAACCCAACTCCTCGACAAAATGACAGGCAACCTCTCGTTCGCCGTTGACGCCATCCATCACCGCGAAGCCCTACGGCAAAGCGAAGAGCGTCTTGCCTTGGCTGTCGGCGCGGCCGGATTCGGCATTTGGGACGACCAAATCGAATCGGGACAATTGGTCTGGGATCATCGCATGCGCGCGTTGTACGGGCTTAGCGCCAACGACCGTATCGACCACGCCCTCTGGCGATCCCTGATTCATCCGGATGATCTTGCCGACAGCGAACGCATGCATGCCGACGCACGCGAAAGCGAAGGGCCGCACGAGGCGGAGTTCCGCGTGCTGCGTGGCGACGGCGAAACCCGTCACATCAAAGCCTATTGCCGCAGCGTCTGCGATCTGAACGGAAAACCCGTTCGTGTTACCGGCATCAACCTCGACAATACCGCACAGCGATTAGCCGAAACCGATTCCCGGCTTGCCGCGATCGCCTTCGAAGCCCAGGTTGCCATCACCATCACCGATGCCAAAGGCAACATACAGCGCGTCAACAATACCTTCACCGAAGTGACCGGCTACCGCAGCGACGAGGTCATTGGCAAAAACCCCCGGCTATTGCAATCGGGTTGTCATGCCCCGAGCTTTTATCAAACCATGTGGCACCATCTCAACCACACCGGCTTTTGGGAAGGTGAAATCTGGAACCGCAACAAACTCGGGCACGTTTATCCCGAATGGCTATCGATTACCGCCGTCAAAAACCACGCGGGTGTCATCACGCATTACGTCGGCACCTTTTTCGACATCACCAAGAACAAGGCAGCGGAAAAAAAAATTCACGCCCTGGCGTTTTACGATCCACTCACTAATTTGACCAACCGTCGGCTGTTACTTGAACGACTCCGACACGCCTTGATCAAGTCCGAACGCGATCAACAGTACGGCGCTCTGTTCATGCTGGACCTCGACGAATTCAAGACACTCAACGATACCCGCGGCCACAGTGCCGGCGATGCCCTGCTCGTCCAGGTCGGCCAGCGCCTGCGCAAGCAATTACGCGCGACCGATACGGCCGCACGCCTCGGTGGCGATGAATTCATCTTGCTTTGCGAACAGCTTGGTGAAGACGAAAGACAAGCGGCCGTTCATGCCGAACGCATCGCCGAACAACTGCTTGACGTCTTGCGTAAACCCTATGACCTCCACGGTGCCGACCAAGCCTTCCATTGCTCTGCGAGCATCGGTGTCGCTCTTTTTTGCGGCCATGGCAGTAACGTTGATGATCTGCTGAAACAAGCCGATGTCGCCATGTTTGCGGCCAAACGGGCCGGTCGCGACACGATTCGATTTTTTAGTACCGAGATGCAACGCGCCATCGATCAGCGGGCAAACCTAGCCGCCGCCCTGCGGCGAGCGCTCGACCACGACGAACTTCAATTGTTTTACCAACCCCAAGTCGACCGCTTCGGCCATTTGCTGGGTGCCGAAGCGCTGCTGCGCTGGTTTACCCCCGACGGACAAACCGTATCCCCCGGCGAGTTCATTCCCCTGGCGGAGGAAACCGGCTTAATCTTGCCGCTCGGCGAATGGGTCCTGAACGCCGCCTGCGCCGATTTACAAACACTCCAACGCTATCCTCACACCGCGTCCCTATGCGTTTCGGTGAACGTCAGTGCCCGACAACTCGCCCAGCCGCATTTCGTCGAGCAAGTCCAAGCCACCGTCGCAAAATATGGCACACCCACAACACGGTTACATTTAGAACTCACGGAAGGATCGCTGTTTGCCGATCTCGCCCGCACCCAAAACATCTTGAGCGAACTGCAAACCTTGGGGATCGAAGTCGAGCTGGATGATTTCGGTACCGGCTATTCATCCCTTGCCCAGTTGAAATACTTGCCGCTGAACACCCTCAAGATCGACCAGACCCTCGTCCGCGACGTCGACACCGACCCGAGCGATGCCGCTATCGTCCGTGCCGCAATGAGCATGGCCCAAGCCCTGTCTTTACCGGTCATCGCCGAGGGCGTAGAGCGACCCGAACAACTCGATTTTCTCTTGAGCATCGGTTGTCAGCGCTTTCAAGGGTACTGGTTTGGCCGACCCATGCCGTTTAAGGCATTTCTCGATCACGCCCTACAAACCGCAGCAGCCGATCCCACCGAAAAAACCCACATTGATGCGCAAGGCCCGGCAATTCGACGGGAGGGCTAAAAGCGCTAACGCAACCATGCGAACATGACCACCCGGCAAACGCGTTCAACATCCGACCAAATCGCTCTTTTCCACAGACCTGCGGCTTCATTCTCGGTGGAATAACCGATATACTCGGGCGCTTGCAACTAGGCACCAGGCAGCGACCGTAACAGCGCATTTTACCCGTCATGGGCGTTACCGGTCACCATCGTGCAGTGCAACATCAGCAAGCAGGACTGACGCAGAACCGGCGTTTTTTTGGATTATTCGCCGAGGCAACCCGCATGCGCCATAGCACCAGGTCACGCGATACCGGTTGTGCCCATACCAGCCATGTCACTGCCGCCGTCACGACGCGGGCAAGCATAAAGGAAAACCGATGCGCCAACGACCGAGCATTTTTCTGGTTGATGATGACAAACCGCTACGCGAAGCGCTGACCATCGCCTTGTCGCAATCCGGTTACAGCGTCCAAGCCTTTCCCACCGGCACCGATTTTCTTGAATTCTATCAAACGCCACAGCCCGGTTGTCTGGTGATCGATCTTCGCCTGCCCGACATGACCGGCATCGAGGTCCAAGCCAATCTTCGCGCCAAAGGTTATACGCTACCCTGCATCTTCATCTCAGGTTACGGCGATATCCCAACAACGGTTCGTGCCATGCAAGGCGGTGCCGCGGACTTCATCGAAAAACCCTTCACTCGTCGCCAGCTCGTCGACCGCATCGAAGAAGTCATGGCAGAACACGATCAGGTGGCCACTTCGGAGCGACCCACAAACCCGCCCAATGCACCCTCCGCCGATGCCCAATCGATTCAAGCGCTGGTCGGAACACTCACCGTTCGTGAGCTGGAAATCATGCGCCTCATTACCTTCGCCGGCTTAAGTAGCAAAGAAATCGCGCGCCAACTCGATATCAGTCATCGCACCGTAGAAAGCCACCGCGCTCATCTGATGAGAAAACTCAAGGTACGCAAACTCGCCGAGCTCTGCCATATCGCCGAGATTCACGCTCGCAACGACTTTGATTAGCGATCAGCTTGCCAATGATCGCTCGCGCCTCGCATCGAATCGCCAATGCGGCCTCGGTCTTGCAGTCGCCTAGGCCGGGCGCTGGTCGCTGCACCGCGACCACACCACTCCGTATTCGCACGGATTCCCTGATTGCCAACGATCGTTATACTTTGACACCATTGCCTGTGCACGAAACCGCATCATCGCGTCGTCAGCGATGATGGCAGTACTGCAGGCGCTGGCGCGTTTAAGCCAGTATTTCATTGATTCCGACGACAAGCGAATACCAAAGGAGACGCATCAATGCCCCATACACCTCAAGCGACTCAACATGGTGACGCCGTTATTGTCGATGTCGGTGACGAACTCGATATTTCCAGATCAGCGCTAATGCGCTCAGTGACCCACATGATGCGAGCCAAGACCATCGGCACCGTCATGGTCGATCTACGCGAAACCAAGCAACTGCGTGATTCGGGTATGGCCTTGTTACTCAACCTCCATCGCCGCGCCAAAGCCGCGCAACAACAAGTCTATCTCTTGCACTGCCCGCCGGAGTTTCGCCATCGGATGTCGGCGGCAGGTATCGATCGGCTCTTCCATTTCGCCGGTTGAATCACCCGAAAACCTGGCGGCCCGTTGGCGTAGCGGCGTTTTACCGTGGCGCCGACGGACCGCCTCGTCGCGACTTTCATCCGACGAAGCCGTTTTCGCGATCCGTTCAGCGGGGTTAGCGATTCAACACCGAACATGACCGAGCCAACCGACACACAGACAAGCACGCCGGCAAACCAACCCTGTCACTTGGCCTATTGTGATCGACCCTTGTGCGACCTCGCGCCCATCGGTCGCGTACTACTCGATACGCAAGGCAGAATCTGGCAAATCAATGTGGCTGGTGCCAAGCTACTCGGACAGCGACCACAGACACTGCTGCAGGCCGCCTTTCACGAACACCTCGCCGCTGGCGATTACCAACCGTTTATCGACCATCTGCGCCGCGTATTCGCGGCGCCCGCCAAAACCCGGCACAAACTCATGCTCAGACCTCGCCATGCCAGCATCGCGGCGCAAGCCTTTCAATTAATGTCGACACGACCGCACCGAACCGGCGGCAGCTGCTGCATCGGGGTCATGCTCGATCCCCTGCCACAATGGCGAGCCGAACAACAGCTCGCCGAGCAACAAGCCTTTCAGCAAAGGTTCTTAAATACGTTTCCAGACGTTATCGTGGTGATCGACGCGCACGGCCACATCATCTTGGTCAACGACCGCTGGCGCCAGACCGCACGGACGAACGGGGCATCGATCGCCCTGCAAGAGGGGCTTGGCATCGATTACCTCGCCGTCTGTCAACAATCCGCGGCAAGCGGTGATGCCGACGCGATGCGTGCCTATCAGGGCATCCAATTGGTTTTAGCCAGTCAACGTGACCACTTCATGATGGAGTACGCCTGCATCGGCCCACAACGGACCCGCTGGTTTGAGTTTACGGTCACTGCCTTGAGGCAAACGGCCTTCTCCGGTGCCGTCATCGTTCACAAAGACATCACCAATCGCAAGCTCGCCGAAGAAGAAATCGCCCGACGCCGTCGCGCCATGGCCAACGCTCAGAAAACCGAAGCCATGAACACATTGGTGACGTCGCTGGTGGAACAACTCGCGCAACCCATGACGGCCGCCGGGCTACACCTGGAAATGCTCTCGGAACGACTGCTCCCTGGTAACGACGTCTCAACCGATCTGACCGAGCCCCTCCAACAAGCCGCCGAACAACTGCACTTACTCGGGCAGATACTCGCTCAAACCCGCGATCTTTTTCGCCGTGGCCAACCCGAACCCGAGCTTGTCGTCTGCGCCGAATTGTGCATGTCCGCGATCGAGCACATCAAAGCCCAAGCGGATGCCCGGCGCATCCAAATTCGCACGTTCATTCCCAACGACACGCCACGGCTATGGATTACCCCGGCACAAGGCGAGCAGGTGCTACTGCATCTCATACAAAACGCGATCGACGCCATTTCCCGCAGCAATACGCCCAGGCGACTCATTGACATCGTCGCCACACCCTTACCCAACGAGGTCCGCATCACGGTTGCCGACACCGGTCCAGGGCTCCCACCGGGTTATCAAGGTGTTGCCCTGCACAGCGCCATCACAAACCGCACTGCCGGCACCGGCATCGGTTTGGCGGTCTGCCGCGCGATTATCGAGGCCCACGGCGGTCGCTTTTGGCTCGAGCATCGAGACCCCGATCGCGACCCTGGCGCCTGCATTGCTTTTACTTTGCCTTATGCGCCAGCGTATCAAGCGAACCCGTAAACCATCGCCCGGCCACCGTCGCCAGTGTCTGCGCGCTTCCCCTGTCACCACACACTTGCCCAAAAGACTTAAGCGATCACAAACTGGCAGCCTGCCATATCGCTTTTTGCAGAAGCCAGCGCTAGCCGAACGGCTAAACCACACGCGTATTGCACTGGCATATCCAGCTCAAAACACCGAAAAGCTCTCAAAAAACTAATAACATCGCAATTTGCCTGGGTATACAACCGACATTTAACCCGGTTTGCCGAACCATCTCGCGACGATTGCAACAGACCATCCGCTTGACCATCTCTGCCTAGTTCGTTGCAAGTATTTTCCCGAATTGCTTACCCCGACGAAGGCGACGATACTAAACTTATCAGTTCGCATTGGGCTAAACCGATGACAACGCCGTCTTACACCAGCACCGACAACCCTTGCGCAGCCAATCAGCCCAGACCTCGCCTTGGCAACCCGGCACAGGGTGCGTACCAATGCGGCCACCCTACTGAGCAAGCCATAGCGTTGGCAAACCGCGGTGATAACAACACGCTCGGGGTTTATCGGGAGCTGATCGAACAAAGCGAGGATCGATTTGCCGCGCTTGACCGCGACTTCATTTATCGCGCCGCCAATCGCGCCTACTTGCGATCATGGGGCCGCACATTGCAACAAACCATTGGCCGGCACGTCAGCGAGGTCATACCGAAGCCATTCTACGAAACCCAAGTCAAACCCAATCTCGAGCGCTGCCTTAACGGCACACGAGTGGTTTACGAAGCATTTTGCCCCCATCGTGACGGCCAACACCGCCGCCAAGAAATTTGCTATACGCCCAGGCTCAATAATGAAGGCAATATCTGCGGCATTCTCGTGCAAGTCCGCGATATCCACGCGCGCTATCACTATCAACAACAACTCGCCCACCAGCAAGCCTTACTGAATGAAGCCCAGCGCGTCGCCGGTCTGGGCAACTGGGAGCATGATCTGCACCAAAAGCAGTTGTGGTGGTCTGCCGAGTTGTATCGAATCTGGGAGATCGACCCGGACACGACGCCGAGCTTCGCGGCGTTTATCCAACGCGTTCACCAAGGTGACCGCCGTCGGGTGATTTATCAACACGACCTCGCAGCCGACCGACAACCCGACTGGCATTACCAATATCGGCTCGTGCTGCCCGATGGCCGCATCAAACACGTCTACGAACGTTGCCATACCGAGTTTACCGACGGGCAGCCGATTCGCCGCATCGGCACAGTGCAAGATATCACCGAACGTGAACTGACCTTGGAAGCCCAAAACCAGTTCTTCGAGTTGGCCTTGGATTTGTTTTGTGTCATCGGTCCGGATGAATACCTGGTTCGCGCCAATCCGGCCTGGCAAAACATCCTCGGCTACGCTACCGAGGAAATCCTGAATCGGTCGATCGTCGAGTTCCTCCATCCCGACGATATCACCCGCACGCGCGAAGCGATTCAGCAAATTCTCGCCGGCCGTCAAGTCTATTCGTTTGAAACGGCTTGGCGTTGCCGTGACGGTCATTATCGCACCATCGCTTGGTCAGCCCGGGCATTTCTCGATACTAGACTCATTTACGCAGTCGGCCGTGATGAGACCGAGCGCATCCACCTCGAAAACGAAATCCGCTACCGGGCCGACTTGGAACTTCGCCTAACCGAAATCTCCGCTCATCTGCTCAACAACAAAACACTCAGTCTGGCCGCCATGATCGAACGGGCGCTGACGCTAATTGGTGAAGAAACCAACACGGAACGATGCGGTATACTTTTGTTCGATACAGCCGGTCAGGCAACCCACCGTCATTACGTATGGGACAAAAAACCGCCGAAGAAGCCCAACGATGGTCAGTTTTTTCTGGATCCGCAAATGCTGCCAAAGGCGTTACAGCCGTTACAGCAAGGCGAAATCGTCGTTCTGTCACACATTACCGACGCCGTGACCATCCCGGCCGATGAACGCCGTTATTTGCAAAGCCGCGGGGTTCGTTCGCTATTGACAGCCCCAGTCACCTTCGGCGAAGACCTGCTTGGTTGCATTGCACTGACCACCAGTTCCAAGGCGCGGCACTGGACCCACGATGAAGCCCTGGTATTACGCTATCTCGGCAACTTGATTGGCGGTGCAGTTGGCAGGCAACAAGCGATGGATGCACTGTACGCTAGCCAGAACCAATTGAAGCAAATGGCTTACTACGACCCCCTCACCGGGTTGGCGAATCGCCGCCTGCTGATGGAAAGGCTCGCCCATGGTCTGACCAACGCGACGAAAGATCATCGCTTACTCGCCGTCTGCTACCTCGACCTCGACAATTTCAAACCCATCAACGACACCCTCGGACACAAAGCCGGCGACGAACTGTTATTGGCCGTCGCCCAGCGACTGAATGCCAGCGTCCGACAAAGCGATACGGTCGCTCGCTTGGGCGGCGACGAATTCTGCGTCCTACTCGGCGATTTGGACAACCCGAGCCGCGTCATCGAAACCCTCGATCGCATCCTTGCACGCATCGCCGAACCGTACGCAATCGAAGGCGAACGGGCACAGATCTCGGCCAGCATTGGGGTGACGATTTACCCAATTGATTCAGGGGATGCCGACACGCTGCTCCGGCATGCCGACCAAACCATGTATCGAGCCAAGCAAGACGGCCGCAACAGTTACCGATTTTTCCAACCATGAGCCGGTCATGTCGGGTGGCTTTATCCCTTTGCGCCACTGAAATGACCCGACTTTCTCGCAACCATGGCTGGTGTTAACGCCTGGACGGTGCTCACCAACGAGGTCGCCTCAAAAGATGGTGCCAAGATGGTCGGCCCGGGCCGCCAAACGCTACCGCTATCTGGCGGTATCACGCCTGGTTAGGGGTACCTGCACCACGGGGCGCCGTCCTCCCACTCGAACAAACCTTTTGCGCAGCCAGCATGCAAGCCCGGCAAAAAGCGTGCATAATGCACACCTCGCCAAACCCTTACGGATCGCTTCATGTCTATCGGATCGTTGTACGGACTATTGCCGAGCAACCAGAAAGATCGAGCGGGCGGCCTGCCGCCGGTGATCTCCCGCTTTGCGTTATCATTGGCCATCCTCTGGGTTTGCGGACCGCTTTTCGCCTCGGCAAGCCCTGCGGCGAATGCGCCCACCATCGATGACGCCAGTACGGCGACACCGACGACACCAGTTCCGCGTCCGGGGATCACGCCGTTCCTGGCTCGATATGAGCTGCGGCTTAACGGATTCAAAGTCGGCGAGGCCGAAGTACGCATGAGCCGTACTGCCGATGGCCGCATCATTTATCAGCGTGACAGTCAGGCCAAGGGAATCCTGGCTCTGATCCGCAACGACCGGATTCATGAGCGTGCCATCACGCTCTTCGAGGACAATGAGTTCAAACCCCTCGCGTTCGAATACCGGCATACCGGTGGCGGACGAGTCCGTGAGGAAGAGGTTCGTTTCGACTGGGAAAACCGCGTTGCCCGGTCCAACCACCGGGGCGACAAGAACGAGTTCGCCATTGAACCGGGCGTTCTCGATCGCATGACCCTAGAACTTGCGGTCATGCGCGATGTTGCCGCGGGCCGAGATACCCTCTCCTACCCTATCGTCGCCTACGGCAAGCATCGCCAATGGCTATTCCACCGCCATGGCCAAGAACAAGTCGAAACGCCGGCCGGACGTTTCCTCGCCCTGGTCGTCCAACGCGAGCACCACAATCACCAACGCGCGACCACGTTTTGGCTCTCCTACACAATGGCTTACTTGCCTGTTCGGGTGCTCTACCGCGAGAAAAATGGCGATCAGGGCGAGTTGTTATTGCTCGATGCAAAGATCAATGGTTAGTGAGCTCGAGTTTGTTCTGGTGCCCCTATGCCACGTAGCGTACAGATCGGGTCAGGGCGAGCGCGGATAACCTGTTCAACGTTTGCCACGGCGTTTCGTGACGATCGCCGCGGGTTGGCTCGTCAGTGACTGACGATGAGTTTTTGCAGGAACGTCTCTCGCATTCCTTCCCCCCTGCGGGAAAGGGATGTGAGAACTTTTGAAACGATTAATATTGACAACGGCCGAGTATTGGCTAGCCTATCAGGCTCTGTGATATTGATGTTTGCTTAAGTGATCGGAACCTCAATTCCTGGCCCCTCCCCAACATGGGGGGGGCGGGAACCAAAGATCTTATAAAAATATTTCATACGTCGGGTCTCGGTCGGGGACACCACCGCGCCAAGTTCAATACTTGACCGACGTACCAAGTTGAACCAACGGCTAACACGACTGCGATAACGGGTTCGGTGTGCCCGTCTGGCGCACGACACATTGTGTCCGTGTGTTCCGCGTGTCTGTCGTCGTTCAACACCCGTGGATATAGCTCAGTCGGATAGAGCACTCGATTTCATTCGAGTGGGCGGAGGTTCGATTCCTCCTGTCTACACCTTGGAATGGCCTATCAAGCCATGGGCTCCGTGCCCGCTTCCTTTTGCTGTACCTCGGCGCACGGCCTCGGCGTAAACCGCCAAGGAGGCAAGCCTGCCAGGTAAGGCGGTAGCGCAGCACCCTGAACGCCTTGTATGACTTGCTGACAGATTGTGGGTTCGCCCGGCCGGCGCCGAGGCCATCGATTCGCGGTGGTAGTGCGGATTGCAGGTCTTGGTGCCGCCTGGCAACCGCTTTCCCGACGCTTGTCATCCGTGTCCAGGCTGTGAGGCCGTGGCGCTTTTTTTCATGTCGTTCCCGCTAACTTTTGCACGGATCGTCGTTATGTTCGGTTACCAACGCATCGTCATCGCCGACCATGAGCGTGGCCTGTTATTTCAAGATCGCACTTTGCACAAGATCTTGACGCCGGGGGTTTATCACCTCTGGAATCCGTTTGGTCGTCGGGCTGTGCAGGTCTGCGACATTAACGACCCTGTCTTCCCGCATGCCCAAGCCGATTTTTGGGTACAACACAATCGCGCGGGCTGTGCCGAGCACCTACAACCAGTCCGCCTGGGATCGAACGAAGTCGGAATCGTCTATTACGACGAGGTGTTCAATCATATTTTGCCGCCCGGGAGCCGACGCGTATTCTGGCGTGGGCCGGTGGCGGTGCGCACCGTTGTGCAAAATATCGATAGCGACTACCAGGTCGCCCCAACGGTCGCCAAACGATTACTCGGCACTCAACCGCGGGCGCTAGCCGAACAAGTCTTGCTGATCGAGATCCCGGACCACCATCTCGGTTTGCTCGTGGTCGATGGTGTTTTTACCGCCACGCTACCACCTGGTCTGCATGGTTTCTGGCGTTTCCACCGGCACATCAGTATTCCGACGACCGATCAACGGGTACAGGTCATGGAAGTCAGTGGCCAGGAAATCTTGACCCGCGACAAAGTGAGCTTGCGTTTGAATCTATCGGCAGAATACCGCATCGTGGATGCGGTCAAAGCCCGCACTCAGCTCACCGATGTCAAAGCCTGGCTCTATTTGGCTCTACAATTGGCATTGCGTCAAGCCGTCGGAACCCAGTCGCTGGATACCTTGTTGGCCGACAAATCCACATTGAACCAAGCGATCTTCGATGAAGTTCTCAACAAAGCCGCCGAGCACGGGATCGCACTGCTGACCACCGGGATCAAGGACATCGTCCTGCCGGGCGAGATGCGCGAGATCCTCAATCAAGTCGTCATGGCCGAAAAGCAATCGCAAGCGAATCTCATTCGACGCCGCGAAGAAACCGCCGCGACCCGCTCCTTGCTAAACACCGCCAAGCTCATGGACGACCATCCGACGCTGTTGCGTCTGAAGGAACTGGAAACCTTGGAGAACGTGGTGACGAAAGTCGACCAGCTCAATGTCTATAGCGGGATCGAGGGGGTATTGAAAGACCTGGTGCGAATCCGCACAACGGATTGACTGATTGAGACACAGGGACGATTGGCAAGGGACTTGGCATTCAGAGCTTGCGGATGGGGTGGCTGGCGGAATCTTCACCGAACTCCACCTCGATTGCAGGACTCCGACTTTCGGTCTTGCGGCAGAAACCGGCCAAACGGGGGTTAGTCCCACACATCGATCGCATCCGCCAACCGCCGCAGCGGCGTGACCTCGATACCTCGCGGGGATTGCCGTGGCGCATTGGCTTGCGGTAGCAGGGCGCGGCGAAAACCATGTTTGACAGCTTCTTTCAGGCGTTCTTCACCATGCGGGACCGGCCGGATTTCGCCGGCCAAACCCAGCTCGCCAAAGGCGACCCAATCCTTGGGAATGGCGCGATTGCGAAAACTGGATAATGCAGCCAGGACCACGGGGAGATCGGCAGCGGTTTCGGCAATACGCATACCGCCGACAACGTTGAGATAGACATCCTGATCACCGATGGTAATGCCGCCATGTCGCTGCAATACCGCCAACAGCATACCAAGCCGGTTTGCTTCCAAACCGAGCGCCAGGCGGCGCGGCTGCGCACCATGGCTGTCCGCTACCAGTGCTTGAACTTCGACCAGCAGAGGTCGTGTGCCCTCGCGGCTAACCATGACCAGGCTACCTGGAACCGGTTGCTCGTGCCGAGACAAGAACATGGCCGAGGGATTGTTGACGCCTTTCAAGCCTTGCTCGGTCATGGCGAACAAGCCCAGCTCGTTGACTGCACCGAAGCGATTCTTCACGGCCCGTAACACGCGATAGCGGCTACCGACCTCGCCTTCGAAATACAAGACGGTATCGACCATGTGCTCGAGTACGCGTGGACCGGCTATTGCGCCCTCCTTGGTCACATGGCCGACCAATACCAAACTACTGCCGGTTTGTTTGGCGAAACGCACCAACTGCGCGGCACATTCGCGAACTTGACCGACCGCCCCAGGAGCCGCCGTGAGCTGATCGCTGAACAAGGTTTGGATCGAGTCGATCACCATGATGGCTGGGTGTGCCGCTGCGGCGGTGGCGAGAACGGTTTCCAGATGCGTTTGTGAAAGTAGTTGTAAGCGTTCGCTCGCCAAACCGAGGCGGCGGGCCCGCAGGGCCACTTGCGCGGGTGATTCCTCGCCACTGACGTAGATGCTTTGTTCGACCTCGACATGGGCAAGCATTTGCAACAACAGGGTGGATTTACCGATACCTGGATCGCCACCGACCAAGGTCACCGAACCACGGACCAGTCCGCCACCCAGGCTGCGATCGAATTCAGCAATTCCGGTGCTGTAACGGGCGGTTTGTTCTTGCGCAACCTGATCGAGGCGTTGCAACGTTGCCGTTTCGCCACTGAAGCCACCATGCCGATGGTGAGTGGCGGCAGTGCTTACCGTGACTTCGCTGAGGCTGTCCCACTGTCCGCATTCGGGGCACTGGCCGGTCCACCGGCGTTGGGTGGCTCCGCATGCCGAGCATTCGAAGCGTTTTCCGGCGCGAGTAGCTGCCATGCTGTCAAGTCAGCTTTCATCCGCCTGGAACGCGGGCAGACGAGAGGAGATGCGCACCGTGCGGATGACATTGTTCTTGGTGTGGACGATTTCGATCGGATAGCCGGCAATCAGAACACTGGCTTTGGCATCGGGGATTTCTTGCAGATGTTCCAAAATCAGACCATTGATCGTACGTGGGCCATCGGTCGGCAGGACAATGCCCATGGCGCGATTGACCTCGCGAACGTGGAGCCCAGCGTCGAGAATGGTGCTGCCGTCGCTTTGCGGGTGAATATCGTTGGTCAACGCATACGGGTCGGTGGTGAACTCGCCAACAATTTCCTCCAAGATGTCCTCCATCGTTACCAGGCCTTGAATATCACCGTATTCGTCGACGACCAGACCGATACGTTGGCGCTCCCGTTGGAAATTCAGCAGTTGCCCGTTCAAAGAGGTGCCTTCCGGAATGAAATAGGCCTCGCGCAGGATCGATTCCAACCCGGCACGGGACAGATCGGTCGGTTTGTGTAGGGAGATCAAGTGGCGCAGGTGCAATATCCCGATAACGCTGTCGATAGAGCCGCGAAACACCGGGATGCGACTGTAGGCGGCGTTACTGATCTGACTGAGGACGACTTCCCAGTCTTCGTCGAGATCGATACCGAAGATCTCGTTGCGCGGCACCATAATGTCCTCGACCGTGACTCGTTCGAGATCCAGCACGCTGGTCAGCATGGTCTGGTGTTCCGGCGGAATCAGGGCGCCGGCTTGGCTGACGACGCTGCGCAATTCATCGCGACTGAGCGTGTGATCGGTATGGTTGTGATCCGGTGCGCCAAATAGCCGCAATAGTCCATTGGCGATGAAATTGATGGACCAGACCAAGGGAAACGAGGCCACGAGCAATGGCCGATAGATCAGCGCGGCGGGAAAGGCGACGCGTTCGGCATTCAACGCCGCAAACGTTTTCGGTGCCAGTTCGGCGAAAATCAACAAGACCAGGGTGAGTACGCCGGTCGTGATGGCAATACCGGCATCGCCGAAAGTACGATAGCCGATATAGGTCGCAAGCTGGGTAATGACGATGTTGATGAAGTTATTGCCTAGCAGAATCAGCCCAATGAGCCGATCCGGGCGTTCGAGTAATCGTTGTGCCCGCAGCGCACCACGGTGCCCCTGTTCGGCACGATGCCGTAACCGGTACCGGTTTAGCGACATCAGCGCGGTTTCCGAACCCGAAAAGAAGGCGGACAGACCCAACAACAATATGAGGAGCGCCAGCAATGCACCTAGGGGTATGGCGTCCAAGGTGATGTAACACCTCTGTTCCTAGCGAGACGGTGATTAGAAGCCGTAAGGGTTCCCGTTGTCAAGATAACGGCTTATGAAGCGGATCCCACGGCCGGCAGAATGATCTCAATGACGAGCTTGCTGCCGAAATAGGCCAACAACAATGCGGAGAACCCCCCGAGCGTCCAGGCCACCGCACGGCGTCCGCGCCAGCCGTAGCGAACCCGGCCAAACAATAACACGGCAAAACCGGCCCAAGCCGTCATCGAGAGGGTCGTTTTGTGGACCAGACGCTGCGCGAAAATATTCTCAAGAAAGAAGAATCCGCTGGCTAACGCCAGAGAAAGCAAAACAAAACCGAGCCAAAGCAAACGGAACATGAAGCTTTCCATGTCAGCCAAAGGGGGAAGCGCCTTGATCAAGCCACCGGGGTTGTGGTTGTGGAGATGGCGGTTCTGGAAGTACAAAACGATTGCTTGCAAAGCCGCCATGGTGAGCACGCTATAGCCTAACAACGACACGAAAATATGCAAACGCAAGCCGGATTGGCCCGGCTCGGGATAAAACGGGACTTCTGGGAAGACGAGCCCCATACCGACGCCGAAGGCCGACAACGGTAGCAGCACCAACCCGAGGTTTTCCATCGGCCGGCTGATCGCAACGAGTAAGAGTAGCAACGCGATCAGCCAACTGATGGTCGACAGCGCGTGAAAGAATCCAAGGTCAAGACCGGCATCGGTGAACAAGGTCGGCGCCAACACGAAGGCATGTATCACGACGGCAGCGATCCAAGTGCCAAGCCAAACCCAACGTCCCGGGGAATGATCGGCAATGTCTGCAAAACGTCGCATACGTTGGGTAATCATGCCCGCAGTCGCGAGATATAACGCGATAACAATCAAACTGAGTGCAGTAACCATATCACTTATCGATAGCGCGGCTAAAATGAGTCTTGATCATCGCACATTCGGAGCGAGGTGGCGAGTGTTGCGTGGCATCGTCGTGTGGTGTTGGCCGGGTTCGACGACGCGTCTTGGCACAACGACACATCGCAAAAAGCTAGCGCCAGGGTAGTGCTCGGAGCGAAACCGGGTGTGCTAGGTATGGTATGCCTGCGTGTTTGTGAATTTCCCCAACAAGAAATACCAGGCACTCCACGCGGCGAGCTTTTCGTCGCAGGCCGGGAAGGTCACCAATGTTGTGCCACCATCGAGCAAGCAATACGCCGAGCCGTTGATCTTGTTCAGTCGCGCCGTATGGTTTCCCTGTGTCATCGTGAGGTTGAATTCCGCCATTGTGTCGCCTGGGCCGTCAATCGCTTCGGTTGCGAGTACGCTCAATGGTTGTGCACCCTCGACGTTGCAAGCATCGAGCAAGGAACGGAAGTTTTTTTCCAATGCCGGGTCGACAACCGGTGTTGAATCGTCGAATACGGCATAGTCGATCGTATCCCAATCATCGCGCGTCAGGTGGGCTATCGCTAAAGGAAAGAAAGTCCGTTCTTCCGCGTCAAAGTGCTGGCGAAGGTAATTGACCAACGCCAATGTAGCGGTCGTCAGGGCAACATGCAGTGGTTCGCTATGGTCCCCGTGAATCGCCATTGTCTCGCGTAGATCATCGAGTCGGGCGTTGAGATCCTGGTGGGCCGTGGGCAGATCGGGGAGTGGGTCAATGCTGTCGGGTTTGCGCTCAAGCAGTTTGCGGTACAGGAGATCCTCTTTGACGTGATGGCAATGCGCCAAAAATCCGGCGACAAAGTCAAAGCACTTGGCAAAGCCGTCTCGATCGAATGACACTCCACCGTCACAATACTGCTCCAACCTTGTAAGCGCTGCGCGCATCTGTCGATGTTCAAGATTTAGTAACGAAAGGATATCAGCCATGTTGTTTATCTATGCATTTTCAAGGAACCGAACAAAAGTATCAAAGGCAGCAGGGGAAACGCAACGGCAATTGCGACAGGTCTTGTGACCGGATGGCAGTGCTATATCAATCGTTTCTTCAGTTCGTATCTTAAGTTTTTGTTTCCCTAACCTCACAGGGGAAGGGACACCGCAGGCTTTGCTGCAAAACTTTTGCAACAATGAATACGGTGATATTTTTCCGGCTTGGCAATCGCCGCCGACAACCGTTTTCTTGAATAGACTGTCAACGAGTTGACGTGGCAGCAAAACCAGGAGTTATCACATTGAATAAAATAGCGGTCAAAGATTTGGCGCAGGAAATGGGCGTTCCGGTTGACGAACTTCGCCGGGTCGCCGCTGAACTGGGCGTCACGCTGGACGGCCCGAATGGCGTGCTCGACGGGACTCGAGCGGAGTCATTGCGAGCCGCGATTCAAGGTTTGGTGTTAGCTTCTCGGCAACGACAAGCCAGAACGAATCCAACCGATATCGCGGGCGTCGTGAACCAAGCCCCGGCGGGGGTTGGCAATCAAGCGCAATCGCTTTTGCTTGTCAACATGTTGGCACACAATGTCCGGGTCAGTTTGGGCTACGAACAAGGTTTTAACAACATGCTCAAAGTGATCGCGGCACTGCTGGCGGATGCACGGCAAACGGTTCGGCGAAAGCACGATACCGTCCCCTGGGGCGATATGTATTTTCTGCGCGCCGACTTGAGCACCCCAGTCAACGGCTTTATCGAACTCGAGTACGGAGACACGACCGAGATTGGTTTCGGTCAACGGCAAAAAGGCATCCTCGGCGATATCTGGTGGTCGGCGGCTTGGTTGAACGAGAGTTGGACGCGCCCGCTGGAGAAGCTGGGCATGGTGGTGGGCCTTTTGCGTGACCCGGAAGCCGATTATCGCAACCAACTGGCATCGGATTTACACGCACTGGCCGCGCAGGGTCTGCTCGATGGTGTCGATGAATGGGAGATTACGACCGGCGGTCCGGGTCGTAATCTTTACTTGACGCCGAGGGCGAATTGTTTGCCGACGCAGAAGGCGGACGACGGCAGCATGGTTCGGGAT
>CAZWQC010000009.1:17802-20696 GCA_964635785.1 uncultured Ectothiorhodospiraceae bacterium | reverse complement strand
GGCAAGCCGTTCCGGCAAGCTGGTCGTGGAAGCCACGAAGGTCAGTTTTGCCTATCATGACCGTCCCATTGTCCGGGAACTGACAACCACCATCCTGCGGGGCGACAAAGTTGGCATTATCGGACCGAACGGGGTTGGCAAAACCACGTTGTTGCGTCTACTGCTCGGCGAACTGGCACCGAGTGAAGGTGAAATTCGGTTGGGCACCAAACTCGAACCCGTCTATTTCGATCAGTATCGCGCCGCCCTGGATGAAACCGCCAGCGTCCAGGACAATATCGGCCAAGGCCGAGACATGCTCACCATCGATGGTCAACCTCGGCACGTTTTGAGTTATCTACAGGACTTTCTGTTTTCGCCACAACGGGCACGGCAACCGGTTTCGGCGTTGTCCGGCGGTGAACGGAATCGCTTGTTGCTGGCGCGATTGTTTACCAAGCCGGCCAACATCTTGGTCCTCGACGAACCGACCAACGATCTGGACGCCGAAACCTTGGAACTGTTGGAGTCTTTACTGATCAATTTCACCGGTACCGTGCTATTGGTCAGTCACGACCGGGAGTTTCTTGACAACGTCGTTACCGACTGTCTAGTCTTCGAACGCGATGGTGTCGTCAAGGAATACGTTGGCGGGTACAGCGATTGGCTTCGCCAACGTCCAGTGCCGATCGCCCCACCGATTCAACCGGCGACAATGAAAGCGAAAGAAAAACCAGCGCTAGCGACCGCTAAAGCGAAACCGGTGCAACGGTTGAGCTACAAGGAACAACGAGAATTGAACGAATTGCCACAGCGAATCGAACGCCTGGAAAACGAACTCGGTACGTTACAGCAAACCGTCTCATCAAGTGAATTCTATCGCCGGTCTGGCGAAGAAATCGCTGCGACACAAAAACAAATCGCATCGTTCGAGGAGGCCTTGCAGACGGCCTACGCGCGCTGGGAAGAACTGGAAAGCCGCAGCGGCTAGGTGTTTGCGGCGGCATCGAAACACTGTCGCCTCGGCCTGATACACGGTTATTTCTGTAATGGTCTGACTTTTTAAGGTTAAGATTGCAACGATGTCGCCGGGACCCTGGCTGACCCGGCCGTTACAGGCGCCAAAATGATGGCAGTACCAACGCGAGTATTGAAAAATACTCCAACCGACCGAGAATCATCGCGCCTGACAGCAACCACGTTCCCGTATCGCTCACGCATTGGAAATTAGTCCCCAGGGCACCGAAACCTGGGCCAAGCACATTGACGCAAGCCGCAACAGCCGACAAGGCCGACCAGAAATCCAACCCGGTCATCATCAGCAATACCGTCAATACCGCCGTGACCGCCGCCGCGATCGCCAGGAAGGACATGGTCGCGCTCAACACCGCATCATTGAGATATCCGTGTTGGTAGCGAATGACGAAAACACCAGCCGGATGCAATAAACGCTTGACTTCGCGGTTCATGACCTTGGTGGCAATCACCGTCCGAATGATCTTGTTGCCACCTGCAGTCGATCCGGCGCAACCACCCAAATAGCCTGCAAACAGCAACAAGAACGTGGCCGCGGTGGGCCAATCGGCGCAATTGGTGGCTGTGTATCCGGTGCTTGTTATGAACGAGATAACATGAAACACCGCCAGGTTGGCATAATGCCATACCGGCCGCGGTTGCCATAGCCATAACAGCCCCATAACCAGTAACGACAGGACAACGACCAACAGCACAAACACCCGCGTCTCTTCGTCGTATCCATACAAGCGTAGTTCGAGCTTTTGCCACACACGAAAATGCAGGGTATAACTGACCGCGCCAGCTAACATGAATACGTTGGCGACGAACAAGATAAGCGGGCTGTTGAAATAACCAAGACTCGCATCGTGGGTCGAAAATCCCCCTGTCGACACGGTAGTCAGGCTATGCGCGATCGCCTCGTATGCATTCATTCCGGCGAAGTAATACCCTAGCATGCACAACAATGTGATCAACACATACACCAACCATAGGTGGTGGGTGGTGTTGGCGATGCGCGGTGACAGTTTGTCGTCTTTGACCGGACCAGGCATCTCCGCCTTGAGCAGTCGCATACCGCCGACGTTCAACATCGGTAACACGGCAACCACGAAAATGACGATCCCTAAGCCCCCGACCCATTGTAGGAACTGCCGGTACAGCAGAAACGACGGTGGCAAAAGGTCGAGTCCCGACAGAATCGTCGCGCCGGTCGTCGTTAGGCCGCTGATCGACTCGAATACTCCATCGGTGAACGACGCATCGGTAATCGTAATGATGGGAACGGCTCCCAACACGCCACACCCCAGCCAGGTGACCGAGGCAAATAACAACGCGTCGCGATACTTGATACTCAACGCCGCGGCCGACTTGTGTCCGAGTTTGAGTAATACCGCAAACACGATCGAGAGGACGCCCGGCGTCAAAAACGCGCTCAGCTGGTCGTCATGAAATACCAGGAACGACAACAACGCGAACGCGGTATCGATCAATCCCATCAGGCCAATCGTAAACGCGCTCAGGAACACGATGACGTGGCGATTGAACATGGTTTTCCGACCCAAACCACCCGATCCCGTCGCGTAAATGACGCCAAGTGATCAGGCAACACCAAGCTGTCAATACAATCACCCTGACCCACCTTCATATCCGTGACTTTTCCACGAACAAGACCGTCCCACCGACCACACCGACGGGAAGCAAAAATGGTGCGAGCAAGGGGACCATCATGCCGAACAGCACCGGCAAGCCCAAGCCCAACATGGCCCAACCATGGCGCCGGGCGAAGCGGAACTTCGCACGCAGACGCAGCCCCCGCCGGCCCATTGGATAATCGAGGTGTTCCAAAGCAAGTAACCAGGCCATGATCGCCGCGGCGATCATGGCCTGGTTACTTGCTT
>CAZWQC010000009.1:0-17792 GCA_964635785.1 uncultured Ectothiorhodospiraceae bacterium | reverse complement strand
ATGAAGCATATCCCGAGTGAACTTTCTAAGGCCGCCCTTCACTTCGATTGCCCCGCCGGTCAGCCGCTTTTCCGTGGCGGCCGACAGTCCTTCGTACAACGGGCCGGCCAATAGCAACGCCAGTGCGGTATACGCCTGAACAACCAGGAATAATGCGGCAAACCAGAGGACACCGACCAGGATGGAATGCACAAGCGATTCCCACCAACTATCCGGGAGGATCAACCCGTCGGCAATGTGATCGACCACGAAATAAAGCCCCGCCAACACAATGACATAAAGCAGCAAGCACAGGAGAAATGGCCGCGCGGCTAGCACCAACAAGCGCCGACTCGTGATGAGCATGGCCGTACCGCGCAGCAAACACACAAACCCAGACAACATCGCGCCGACCCCCCAAACGATTGCCAACCGATGGCCACGCCCAACTTAAGCATGCTCCCACGGAAACGCGATGACCTCATCGATCGAGCTCGCTCCACCCAGTGCGAGCAACAGCCGGTCCACGCCAAGCGCAACACCGGCACAAGCGGGTAGACCGTGACGCATGGCGGCAAGCAAACGCGCATCTGCGGCAACGTACGTTTGCGCACGCGCACGCCGCACGGCTTGATCCGCGGCAGTCCGTCGACTTAGCTCATCCGCATCGGTCAACTCGGCAAAGCCATTGGCCAACTCACACCCACCCCAATAAACCTCGAATCGCTCGGCAACCTCGTAACCATCGGGCAACTTGCGAACCCGCGCCAAACTTGCTTGTACGGCCGGGTAATCATAGACGAAGGCCAGTTGCTGCCCCGGCCATGCGCTAGCCACGCATTCGCTCATTAGCAGATCGAGCCAACCGGCACGATCCAGCGATCCTTGAACGCTAATGCCTCGGGCTTGGGCCAGCGCGGCCAAGTCCAGCGTTGCCGCCTGCAATGGATCGATCGCCAACGCCTGTTGGAAAATCGTCCGATACGTCCAGCGCTTTGCCGGCGGCACAACCATCCCGAGAGCGCTCGCCACGCACGCTAGCAACGCGGCAACCTCATCCATGAGCGCGTGGTGGTCAAATCCGACCCGATACCATTCCAACAGGGTAAACTCCGGGTTGTGCCAAGTCCCCCGCTCGCCGGCTCGGAATGCCTTACCGATTTGATAGATACTGCCGCTGCCGGCCGCCAATAACCGTTTCATGGCGAACTCTGGGGAACTCTGCAAATACCGTTGTTGCGCTGCACACGGGACGGCAAGGCTATCGATGTGTGGTTCGGTGGTTGTCCCGAGACTCAGCAGCGGGGTTTCGACTTCTAGAACCTCCCGTTCGGCAAAGAACCGCCGCATCGCCGCTATCACCGTCGCACGCTGGCGCAACTTTTGCCTATTGGCTGTCGGCCGCCAATCATCCCCGATCATTCCTTGACACGCGACACATACTCGGCGGTACGGGTATCGACCCGGATAACCTCTCCTTCTTCCACGAACAACGGCACTTTGACGACCGCCCCGGTCTCCAGTGTCGCCGGCTTGGTTCCTCCAGTCGCGGTATCCCCCCGCACTCCCGGATCGCACTGGGTGATCTTCAACTCAACAAACGCCGGTGCCACCACGTTCAACGGTACGTCATCCCACAACGTGATCATGCAAGTCTCCTGGCCCTGCAACCACTTCGCCGCATCACCCACGGTCGCTTCGTTAGCGGAATACTGCTCGAAGGTATCGGATAACATGAAATGGTAGTATTCACCATCGGAGTACAAATATTGCATCTCCCTTTCGACAACATCGGCGGCCTCGACCGTCTCACCCGACTTATAGGTCCGGTCGACAACCCGCCCCGTCTTGAGATTGCGGAGCTTGACACGATTGAACGCCTGCCCCTTCCCCGGTTTGACGAATTCGTTCTCCACGATGGTATAAGGATCACCGTCGAGAATGAGTTTCAACCCACCCTTGAATTCATTGGTACTATACGTTGCCATGATCGAATTGCTCGTCTGTCATATTCAAGTTAACGTGATCGCCCACCCTGGGCGAAAGACGCGCCAATGATACCGACTTACGCGTCTGCCGGACACGGTCTTAACTGGCAAACGCAACTCGCGAAAGTCATCTGCGAGCCCGCGGCATTGTTGGCGCTGCTCGGTATCGACCCACCGGTATCCACCGACGAGTTTCAGCCAATGGCCCTTGGCAAATTTCCGATGCGAGTGACCCGGGCGTTTGCCGAGCGCATGACCGTAGGGGATCGCGACGACCCGTTGCTCCGGCAGGTTTTGCCGCAGCGGATCGAAGACGACGAGCACGCGGGGTTTGGCGAAGACCCGCTCGGTGAAGACCAGGCTAGGATGACCCCGATCCTGTTGCGCAAATACGCCGGACGCGCCCTGCTATTGACAACCACCCGTTGTGCCATCCATTGTCGCTATTGCTTTCGCCGGCATCGCCGCGAGCACCCGAAAGCCATCGGTAAAAGCGATTGGAGTCGAGCACTTGACTTGATTCGACAAGACCCAACCCTGGCCGAAATCATCCTTAGCGGCGGCGACCCACTCACGTTATCCAACGCTGCGCTCGCTTGGCTGGCCAGCCAGCTGGCACGGATTCCCCACGTGCAACGCTTACGTATTCATACCCGCATACCGATTGTGTTACCCGCTCGTATCGATACCGGCTTGCTCGATTGGCTTGGCGACACACGATTGCGGACCGCGATCGTTGTCCACTGCAATCACCCCCAAGAAATCGACGCACAAGCCCTGAACGCTTGCTTGGCACTGCGAAGAACAGGGAGTATCCTACTCAATCAATCGGTGCTGCTCGCCGACATCAATGACCATAGTGATGTCCTTATCGCGCTGTCCGAGCGGTTGTTCGAGGCCGGAGTCCTACCCTACTACCTCCATTTGCTGGACCCGGTACACGGCGCGGCACATTATGCTGTCGACGTGCAGAAGGCACGAGTATTGCGTGACAAATTAAGAACCCGGCTTCCCGGCTATTTGCTGCCTCGTTTCGTTAGGGAAGTGCCCGGTCAATCGGCGAAATGCCCTTTGTGACAATCGAGAGTGATCATGGCATTACGTACACCAGCGACTCACGAACCCACAGCAACCAGCATACCCACCACGGCCAAAGGCATCAAAAAATGGGTCGAGTCACTCCCGCGTACCGATCCGGGTGAACTGACCAAGCAGTTCTACTATGGGTTGCGAGACCTCAATCGAATGACCATCGGTGCCAATCAACGCCTGGCGATCATGGAAGGGCTGCGTCCGCAAGCACATATCGTCATCGACACCTTGCGGCGTCACTTCGTTGCCCGGACCCTCCCTTTAACCACCAAAACGCGCAAAATCGTCCACCTGACCGAGCGCCTTCTCACCGAACTTGCCATCGGTTACATGCATCCCTTAAACGAGGTCATCGATAAGCGGGTTCGATTGAAGCTCGATCAAGTCACCGTCGCGATTCATCGGGCTCTGCGCTATTATGGCGATCTGGTCCGCACGACGAGCGAAGTCTACATTCTGACCGCCAAGGAAATTTGGGCCGACATTCATCTGTTGTACTATATGGCCGAACACAATCATCTGACCAAACAGTCGGTATCCGACCCGTATCAGCTGGGTCGCACAGAATCGACGATCGAGCAGGTCTACGTGGTGCTGAATCTTTTGGTGGCATGTCAACCCCAGCAATTCTATCAAGGCGAGGCACTGCGGATCGCGGGTTTTCTTGAGCAGAACGCAGGACTATGTCGCATCACTACATCGCCGCGGCACGACAGCGAAATAGCGCAGATCGGAGCCACCGGGTTATCTGCCCCTCTCCGAATTGGAACCCAGCACCGATCTGCGCTATTTCGATCTTCACGATCTTGCCGAACACTTACTACAAATTGCCAATCAACCGCCACCGACAACAGGGACCGTCTTAAAGGACAAGTCGGTGTTAAACCCCGATCAAGCCACTCGCCTGGTCACTCGCTTGACCTCACGAAGCTGGCGGCAACAACCTCGCCAAGCCAAACGCGATGAAGCCGACGTGGTCATTGGCTTGGACAACATTATCGAGACCTTGAAATACAGCTCGCCGAACCGTAACGACAGCGCCGACTCGCGACAAGTATCGACTTTCGATCGCCCGAGCGAGCTACAAATCCTACTTGGCGCGGCAGACATTGAGATGGAACTCGTCAAGCCACGCCCGACTGGCGAAGCCTCAACCTGGCTTGTCGTGGACAAAAGCGAGGGTGGCTTGCGGCTACTTTGGCAACTTGAATCCGCATCGCGAGCGTTGGTAGGCGAGCTCGCGATTTTGCGCGATGCTGGCACCAATTCGCCAAATTGGAGCCTTGGCGTCGATCGGAGGCTACGCTATCACCCTACCTTTGGCGTGGAGGTCGGCATTCAAATCATCTCCTCGCTCGTGACTCCGATCTCACTGCAATTCGCCTATCCGGCCCGCGGCAACACCAGAGTATACGAGGGTCTGCTTGTCCCGGCCGAAACTCAGGATGATCGAGCTTCGTTCCTGGTGACCATGCCGGACCAGTTCCATGTGGGTGACGAACTGTGCGTGCAACTACTCGAACGGCAAATCAACGTCACCTTGATCGCATTGATCAGCCAGAGTAGCTTTTTCAACCAATTCACCTACATTGATAAGCTCCAATCGCAACAAAGGACCAACGTGACTCGGGAGAAAACGGATAGTTTCGATTCGCTTTGGGCAACGCTATGATCTCGCCGGCTGCTATGCAACGCGACCGCTTTGTGGCATAGTCCCCGCTCGGCGCCGGTGCCCAATTCTGCGTCACACTCGAAGCAGCTTACGCAATCCGCCTGAACTTGGAACCTAACCCATGGACAAACAGCTTCGCATCAACCTGCTCAACCAGAACGTCAACGAAGCGGAATCGACCATCAACGCGTTGCGAGCCGCAGGGTTTTCGGTTCGTTGTCAGAAGATCAGGGATACCGATGCATTCGCGAGATCCCTCAACGAAGAATGCCCGGATCTGATTCTCTTGGATGCGGTCAACAGCCCAGTCAATGTGCCGGCAGCCGTCCAGAGCGTTAAACATGCCCAATGCACGACACCGGTCGTCGTCGTCGGTGGCATGGAAAATCTGATAACCTATCTGCAGCAGGGTGCGCAGGACGTCATCGATCTGGAAGACCCGGATCTGATGAAGTTATTGCTGCAACGGGCCATGCATGCTGCGGATTTGGCACGGCGATTGAAACAATGCCGCACGACCTTGAGCGAAACCGAGCGACGGGCTCGGGCCGTCCTCGAAACCTCCCGGGATGCCATCAGCTATGTCCATGACGGGATGCACCTCTATGCCAACAACGCCTATCTAAAACTGTTCCAGTTCAAGGATCTCGACGATGTCGCGGGATTACCGATTCTGGACATGGTCTGCGAAGAAAAACAGGAAGAATTCAAAAAGTTCTTGCGTTATTACAGCAGCAAGGAACGCGGTACCCAAAAATTCGAAAGCTGCCTCAAGGACACCAAAGGCAAAGCGTTCAGCGTGAGTATGGAATTCGCGCCCGCGAGTATCGAGGGGGAAGTCTGTACCCAAATTACCATCCACTACAGCGATACCGAACTGGCCGAAACCGATTCCGTGACGGGCTTGAAGAATGCCGCCTTCTTCATGGGAAGACTTGCCACCGCGGCAGAGCGGGCCACCAAGGAAAACTATTTCAGCGCATTGTTGCGCATCGAAGTCAATAATTTCGCAGCGATTCGTGGTCTGGTCGGTGTGGTCAACAGCAACGACGTATTGAAAGAAGTCGGACAGGCCATCAAGGAGTATTTCGCCAGTACCACCGCCGTTGCCGCGCGCTTCGATGGCGCGACGTTCGCTGTCATTGCCCCACCGGGCACCGATGTCGCCTTGCGCAAGAGTGCCGAAGCGCTGGTGAGCAAGTTCGAGGAGATGATCATCCAAGTCGGGGGACAATCCATCACCTGCAATTTAGTCGTCGGTATCGCGATCATCGACGAAAGTGCCGATCCGGAAGAGGTTTTGTCTCGCTCGGAACGGGCCCTCAATGCCGCTCGCAAGGCTGTTCGCAGCGTCGAAATCTATCAGCCGAAAAAGGGCGAAATGAGCCAGCGGCAGCTCGATCGCATGTGGCAGGAAGACCTCGGTCTGGCCTTGCGGGAAAAACGGATGCAGATATTGTATCAACCGTTGGTCAGTTTGGGCGGGGACAACTTGGCACGATATGAAGTCTTCATGCGAATGCTCGACAAAGGCGGAAAAACCGTCTCCCCGATGGATTTTTTACCGAGTGCAGAACGCATCGGTATTGCCCGCGATCTCGACCTATGGGTTCTGCAAACCGCGTTGTCATCGGTTCAAACCGATGCTGCCGTCAGCCCCGAACCGACCACCCTGTTCATCAAACTGACCTCAAGCTCCCTACACGACCCTAAGGTACAAGGTTGGCTACTCGACTATCTACAACGCAACCCAGACAACGGCAAACAACTGGTTGTCGAGTTGAAAGAAAGCACTGTCAAGCAATACTTGAAAGATGCCAAGGTATTCCTACCGAAATTGCAAGAGTACGAATGTCACATTGCGCTGGATGAATTCGGTGAAACCGGCGACTCCTTCGCGTTGTTAAAGCACCTTGACGTCAAATATCTCAAACTTGCCGCATCGTTTATGGGCGGACTGCGCCACAGCACGGAAAACCAAAAAACGGTCGAACAGCTCACCCAACAAGCCCATGGGCAAGGCAAACAGGTGATTGCGCAAAAGATCGATGACGCGCAGGAATTGCAGTTGCTCTGGGGGATTGGTGTCGATTTGATTCAGGGTAACTTTTTGCAGCCACCGTCGCCAGAGCGCAACTACGATTTCTCGATTTTTGGTGGCTAACGGACGACCGCTGCCAACGTCATCGGTCCGCCCACCTTCAGACAGGTGTGAACTCATTGGTTGTCACCCTGCCGGTGAGACATTGCATCGAACCCATCCCCTCAAAGGTGGGATGGATTCGGATTGGTTTTACAAAGCGCGAGATCAAGCCACCTTTTTGTTTGCGAAGCTGTCCGTCAACGCTTTTTGGATTTGCGTCGGGACAGGTTCATAGTGGCTGTAACTCAAGTTGAATCGTCCGCTACCACCGGTTAGGGACTTCAACCTCGCTTCGTAGTTGCCGATTTCGGCCAATGGTACAAGTCCTGCGACCTTGACGTCGCCGTTGCTGAGGTGTTCGGTACCGTTGATACGACCGCGCCGGCTGGATAGATCGCCAGTCATATCGCCGACTTGCTCCATATTGCAGATAATCTCGACACGCACGATTGGTTCGAGGATGACGGCGGCGGCGGCATTGACGGCCTGCTGCATGGCATGTTTTCCAGCACTGACAAAGGCTACTTCTTTGCCGTCCACCGGATGGGTTTTGCCATCGTAAACAACCACTCGGACATCTTGAATCGGATAACCAGCCAATACGCCGTCGGCGATCGCTTCGCGTACGCCCTTCTCCACGGACGGAATGAACTGGCCGGGAATGGCGCCGCCAACGACTTCACTGGCAAACTCAAACCCGGCGCCGCGATCCAACGGTTCGATCCGTAAGTAAACTTCGCCGAATTGTCCCGCCCCCCCAGTCTGTTTTTTATGACGATAATGCCCTTGTGCCGGTTGGGTAATGGTTTCCCGGTAGGCGACCAGAGGCTCCGATGTATCGACCTCCACGTTGTAACGTAATTTCAAGCGATCCAACACCGTATCAAGGTGCAACTGCCCCAAGCCACGCAAGACGGTCTGATCGCGACTGCGCTCAACACCAAGACACGGATCTTCGTCACGTAAGGCGTTGAGCGCATCGGCCAGTTTTTGTTCATCGCTCTGCCGCAATGGATGAATCGCAAGACCATGCACGGCATTGGGGCATATCATGGATTGAAAATGGTGATGATCTTCGTCGTGGGAATCGTGAATAATGGCATCGAAGTGCAAGTCATCGACCTTTGCAACCGCGCAAATATCCCCGGCGATCGCCTCGCTGACATCGCTGGTCTCTTTCCCCCGCAGGCGATATAAATGACCTGGTTTGAACGGCTTACGCGCATCGCCGATGAAGAGTTGGCTCTGCGGTGTGACACGACCTTGGTGCAAACGAAAAACCGACAGTTTACCCCGATAGGGATCGTTCAATATCTTGAATACGTGACCGATCGCATGGCGATCGACATCCGGAACCACTTCCACCGGACGGCTGTTGGCCCCCTCCCCTTTCAAGAAATGAGGCGGATTGCCTTCACTGGGGTCGGGCAGCAACTGCGCCATCACCTGCAATAGCTCATCGACACCCGCACCCGTTTGCGCCGAGACGAAACACACCGGAATCAAATGACCTTCGCGCAAGGCCTGCTCAAACGGATCGTGGAGTTGTTCTGGGCTCAGCGTCTGGCCTTGCTCCAGATACAAGGCCATGAGCTCCTCGTCAACCTCGACTACTTGATCGACCATGGCCTCGTGCGCGGCTTCCACCGATGAAAAGGCGACATCGGCCGGTGTCGGATCGAAGAAACAATCGATTACTTGGCTGCGGTCCGAGCTCGGCAGATTCAGCGGTAAACATTCGCTGCCGAACACCGCTTGCAGTTCGTTGAGCAACGCTTCTGGATTGGCATCGGCTTCATCGATGCGATTGATAATAATCAGTTTTTCGTGGTCTTGTTGGCCGGCTGCTTCCATCATGCGCTGCGCCATCGCGTCCACTCCATTGCGGGCATCGAGCACCAGCGCCATGGTTTCCACGGCCGGAAGTACATGTATCGCGCGTCCGATCAAGTCGGGATATCCGGGGGTATCGAGCAAGTTGATGTGTGTGCCGGCGGTGACGAAGTGCAACACGGCACAATCCAAGGAATGGCCGGCAGCCTGTTCCTGCGGATCGAAATCGCTGACCGTGTCGCCTTTCTGGACGCTGCCGGCCTTTGCGATCGCGCCGGTTCGGGCGAGTAACGCCTCCGCTAGGGTGGTCTTACCCACACCCGCTTGACCGACAAAAGCGATGTTTCGGATATCGTGCATGGTATACGCGGACATAATCGACTCCAACGAACGGGAAATGACGGCAAAGACACCGTCGAAGTGTCATACTTTATTCACAACATTGAAAGTAAAACGCAGTCCGACGGACAGGGCAAGTGTTACCGTTCAAGGAGATCTTGGTGCGAAGCATCATGTGCCGACCGCAGGCGTATTGAAATCCCCGAATCGCGGTGTGGCGGTGGTGTCGACGTGCATGAATCAACCGGCGCGACGCCGACACGGGCCGGCGCCATACCGATGAATCCATTATCAATCAGTGCCTTGCGTGGATGGCTCGAACTGCAGGACGGCGCTATTGATGCAATAGCGTTGTCCTGTGGGTGGCGGTCCATCGTCGAAGACGTGGCCAAGGTGGATTCCGGAACTCGCACTACGGACTTCGATACGCCGCATGCCATGGCTGTTGTCCTCATGCAAGGTCACGGCACCGGGCAACGGCTCGAAAAAGCTCGGCCAACCGGTGCCGCTCTTGAATTTCGTGGTACTGCGAAATAACGCCACCCCGGTAACAGGATCGGTGTAGGTCCCTTCTCGCTGTTCGTCCAACAGTGAGCCGGTAAACGCCCGTTCCGTCCCTTGTTCGAAGGCAATTCGCTTTGCGTCCGGATCGAGCAAGTGCAACCCGAGCCAACGCCAGAACCGAGCTGCATCGCCGTTGTAGCCCGTATGCCGAGACACTTCCGCGCCGTTCTCGAACAGCACGATGGTCGGGGTTGCCCACAGCGATTCGCGCAAGGTCCAACCTTGGGGTGGCTTTGCCGTCAAGGTCGTGACAATCGGCAGCGAGGATTGCCAACCAGACAAAATGTCCTCATCAAATAGCGTGCAAAACGGACAATCGCGGGCAGCAAAGACAACCAATTGCCGGCCCTTGGCGAGTTGTGCCCCATCTAGCGGCTCGGCTTGAGCCGGGATCGCATTGGCTACGCCGGTCGGGAAAGGGACACCTGTGCCACCCAAGCCACAGTACCCGTTGGGATGCTTGGTCAGATAATCCTGGTGGTAATCTTCGGCCGGATAGAAAGTCGTCAACGGTGCGATTTCGGTCGTAATCGCGCCATAACCTGCCGCCGTCAGAGCGTTTTGATAGGTATCGCGGGTCATCAGCGCGATGCGCTGTTGCGCTTCGGTCCCGTAGTATATCGCACTGCGATAGTTGGTTCCGCGATCGTTACCTTGCCGATCGCCTTGGGTGGGATCATGGTTTTCCCAGAATCCAACGAGAATCTGCTCGAGCGAGGTGACTGCCGGATCGTAGGTGACTTGCACCACCTCGGCATGATTGCGGATGCCGGCTTTTCCTTCGTTGCGCAAGACCGCACGATACGTCGGCTCGGCGTAATTGCCACCAGCATAACCGCTCACCACATCGATCACACCCGGAAGTTCCGCCATGCGCTTCTCGGCTCCCCAGAAACAACCCATGCCCAGCACGATCGATTCTGTTTCGCCCCCGACCGCTGTGCGGCTCGCATCGCGAGTTCCAACCGGCAAACGCCAGCTTTGGGTCGCCAGGATGGCGACGATACCAAGCAGCCCCCAACCGATGAGTCGGATCGGCAACAAGCGCAGTCGTTTATTCATCAAGATACACTCCCGTCAGAAGTTGAATTCAAACCAAGACCATTCCCATAGGGCATCGCAACATGCCCGCATCGACGATCATGGTTTTCTCCACACGCTTTGAGGAATCCAAGCGTGTGGTGGCGAGCCCCTCGCTGATGCGCCCGCTCAAGCGCTCGACCATGCTATTTCTCTAGCGACGCCTTTGCAGCAGTTTGTTCACTCGCATTCTTAGACTGAGCTTCGAGGGCTTCGGTCACGTCGTTTTCCTGAGATGCTACCCGGTCGTCGCCGTCGTTACGTTTATCACTGTTATAAAGTACAGAATCAGCGCTCGCGGCCCGTTCATCGTCAACGGCTTCCGGCCGCAGATAAGGTCTACGCAGACGTGGGTTCGATCGCGTACGCGCCCACCAGGGCGGCAGTGACGCAGCTTGTGATTCGCCCATTATTTCTGCCGTTTCGTCCTTGGCGTCAAGTTGGTCACAACCATTCCGGTCGGTTGCGTCGATACCTGCCGCTGTCGCCGTCTCGGCAGAATCTCGCTCGGTTGGCGTATGGGTTGTCGCATCCGTCTCGTTTGGGCGTGTGTCTGTTAGCATTATCGACCTTTCACCCGGTTCGGCTTCGACCATTTGCGCACGTGAACTCACGTCGGCCGTCGTATCATCCACCGTCGGTTCGCCCCCGGGTGGCTGCGCCGTTTCCCGGTTCAACCTGTTTGGTGATACTGCCGTGGCCAAAGATTCATCGACTGGCGCCGGGTCAGCAGCCAATGCTGTCACTGTCCCGGCGTCTTCGCGATCGGCCATTGGCGTGACGATTGCAGCATCCAGTACAGCGACCGTTTCTGCCACCGCACCAGGGGCGGTCATTGCCGTTACCGTATCAGCCGCTTGACGACTGGTTGAAGTCGAGCGCTTGTTGCGCTGGGAGACTTTCGCTGACGACAAATCGGGTAAAGCCGATCGCTTGATCGGTAGAAATCGAACATCGGTTGCGGGCAGCTCGGTCTCGATAAACTCGACCAAGCGTAAGATATTCTTGCGCTTTTCGGTTCGCTCGCGGGCATACTTCCCCGATTGCAAGAACACGAACACATCCCAACCGGCCCATGAATGCCGTTTGGCGATACGGATTTGGTCGATATCGTTAATTCGGTAACGTCGGCATTGCTTGGGTACGACCGGGTTACAGAAAATTAGCCAGCCCATGCCGACGGCGCACCAGGTGACTTCGCGTTTCGGCATGAACCAGTCCAAACCGAACTTCAAGGCGACCACGGACAGGCTCCACCAAAAAATCGGAACCAAATGGGTAAAAATCGCCCCGATTAGCGCCAAGGTGTTGGTTGCGCTGTTTAAGAACATGAAAACAGCGACCGAGAAGATGCTATAACCCGCGAGAATCGTTAGTTTCAATGCGGGCCGCTGGGTAACGATGGTCAATTCGGTGAGGTCGTCGTGCTCAGGCATGGCGTTGTCGTCCAACTCTGAAATGACTATGGAAAACGAAAGGTTGCTCGTGGTCCCTGAACTTGATTCGGCGCATGGTGCAGGCGGCGACAACCAGGACATCATCGCGAGAGGTGTTCGACCCGAATGCGCGTCACCTCACCCTTGATGACCGGCAACGCAACGATCTGTTCGATCGCCTCGTCCATGGCACGCTCGGTAACCGCCTGCGTCAACAAGATCACATCCACCTCGGCCTGGTCGGTGGCCGGTTCTTTTTGCACGAAGGCCTCGATGCTGATCCCACGGTCGCCGAGAATTCGCGTGATTTGGGCAAGAACACCCGGTTGGTCCACCGCACTCATGCGCAAGTAATACGCCGTTTGAATGTCGGCAGCCGGCAATATGGGCAAATCGACCATGGCATCCGGTTGAAAAGCAAGGTGCGGGACTCGGTTTTCCGGGTCCGTGGTCAGGACGCGAACCACATCGACGATGTCGGCAACCACCGCCGACGCCGTCGGTTCGGCACCAGCGCCAGCACCGTAATACAGCGTCGGCCCCACCGCGTCGGCCTGTACCAATACGGCATTCATGACACCGTCGACGTTGGCGATCAGGCGTCGCTCCGGGATAAGCGTGGGATGCACCCGCAGTTCGATACCTTGTTCGCGCCGTCGAGCGATTCCGAGATGTTTGATGCGATACCCGAGTTCAGCGGCATAGGCAACATCCTTGGCCGAGATACCGCGAATCCCTTCGATAACGGTCTTGTTGAATTGCAAGGGAATGCCGAACGCCAACGAACCGAGAATAGTCAGTTTATGCGCGGCGTCGATACCGTCCACATCGAAACTCGGGTCGGCTTCCGCATAACCAAGCGCCTGTGCCTCGGCAAGGACGTCTTCGAACGCGCGTCCCTTGTCGCGCATTTCGGTCAGGATGAAGTTCGCGGTGCCGTTGATGATGCCGGCCACCCAAGCGATGCGATTGGCGGCCAGACCTTCGCGAACCGCCTTGATGATGGGAATGCCACCGGCCACTGCCGCCTCGAACGCTACGATTACCCCTTGCGCTTGGGCGGCTCGAAAGATCTCGTTACCATGCATGGCGATCAGCGCCTTGTTGGCGGTGACCACATGCTTGCCTTGAGCGATTGCCTGCAGCACCAATTGCCGGGCCGGCTCATAGCCGCCGATCAGCTCGACGATGATTTTGACATCCGGATCATCGACCACGGCGAAGGCGTCGTCGGTTTGTCGCACCGATTGCAAACCGAGTTCAGCGGCACGTTCGAGATTGCGTGCCGCGATCATGTCAATGACAATCGGTCGCCCGGCACGCCGAGCGATCTCCTGAGCATTGCGGATCAATACCATCGCCGTACCGCCGCCGACCGTACCTAAACCCAGCAACCCGACTTTAATCGCATTCAACGGACATACTCCACGGTAAGTAGTGACGAGTGGCTCGTGTTAAATGGCTCGTATCGAGTGAATGGTAATGCTTTCTTTGCTGACCAACCAGCCACTCGCCACTAGCCACCCACCCCAAGGTCCACACCGTCTTGTCGCAACATTTGCCGAATGCCACGTAAGGCCTGCCGCGTTCGGTGTTCATTCTCGATCAAAGCGAATCGAACATGGTCATCGCCATAACTACCGAACCCGATGCCTGGCGAGACAGCCACTTTGGCCTCGCGCAACAGTTTTTTCGAGAATTCGAGCGACCCCATTTCGCGATAGGCCGCGGGAATGGGCACCCAGACGAACATTGTGCCTCGTGGTTTTTCGACCGAACAACCCATTTGCCCAAACCCCTCGCATAAGACATCCCGCCGCCTACGATACGTCTGGCAGATGTCGGCCACGCAGTCCTGCGGCCCTTCCAACGCAGAAATCGCGGCGACTTGGATTGGCGTAAAGGTTCCGTAATCGAGATACGACTTGATCCGAGCCACGGCACCGACTAACACCGAGTTCCCGGCCAAAAACCCGACACGCCAGCCCGGCATGTTGTATGTTTTCGACAAGGAATAGGACTCGACCGCGATATCCTTGGCACCAGGCACTTGCAGAATGGACGGAGCACGGTAGCCATCGAAGACGATTTCGGCGTAGGCCAAGTCATGCACGACCCAGATCTTATGCTCGCGCGCCACAGCGACGACTTTCTCGAAGAAAGTTAAATCCACGCATTGGGTAGTCGGATTGGCCGGAAAATTGAGGATCAACATCTTCGGGCGTGGCCAGGTTTCCGTGATGGCCCGTTCGAGTTCATGGAAAAAGTCGATGTCCGGGATCAACGGCACGTGACGAATGTCGGCACCGGCGATGACCGCCCCGTAGGGATGAATGGGATAGGCCGGGTTGGGTACCAACACCGCATCGCCGCGATCCAACGTAGCCAACGCCAAATGCGCCAACCCCTCCTTCGAGCCGATGGTGACGATCGCTTCGTTGGCCGGGTCCAAATCGACGTCGTAGCGTTCGCCGTACCAACGCGTAATGGCTCGACGCAGGCGTGGAATACCGCGCGAGACCGAATAGCGGTGGGTATCGCCGCGCTGGACTGCCTCCGTCAATTTGTCGACAATATGTTGTGGCGTCGGTCGATCGGGGTTACCCATGCCGAAATCGATGATGTCCTCGCCACGGGCTCGCGCTTGCGCCTTGAGTTCGTTCACGATGGCAAAGACGTAGGGCGGTAGACGACTGATGCGCGGAAATTCTTCGATCACGAAAACATCCTGGTTTCAGGTTGAGACTATCGATGGGACAAACCCGGCAAGCTACCGCCGCCACTGAGTTCTGTCAATTCGCCCGCGCGAGAAGACCCTAAAATACCCTGGAGAATGGCCTTGTCTGATCAAGAAATCATCATCTTACGGCATGCAAAGTCCGACTGGAGCGGTGCCGTCGCCGCGGATTTCGATCGCCCCTTGAACGCACGTGGTTGGCAAGAGCCCCCCCGCATCGGGCATTGGTTGTTGCATCACGACTGCCGACCGGATTATCTCGTCAGCTCGCCGGCGGTACGTGCGGCGCAAACCGTCGAACTCGTCGCAGCGTCCTGCCATATCGCAACAACAGAGATCGTCTGGCAGCCCGCGATCTACAACGCAACGCAAGAAGCTCTGTTGAACGTACTCAAGGGCTGCCCAGCGGATCGGCAGCGGATACTGTTGGTCGGACACAATCCGGGCCTGGAAAACTTGCTCGAATTTCTGTTGCCGACGCCCCTGCCACAATCGACCAAGAGCAAGGCGTTGCCGACAGCGACGCTGGTACGGCTACGGATGCAACCGAACTGGCGGAAACATCCGGAGAATAGCGGACAACTGCTTGATTGGGTTCAGGCCAGTGATTTACCCGAGGCAGAACCCGCCACAGCAATCGGACCCTGACCGCGGTGGATTGAATGGGTTGGCTTATGCTCAGTGCGTTCGGTTCGCACGCAGCATGCCGTCTAACATTTCCGCGAAATACGGCGTGACGTTCTCGAACTCGACGGCGATACCGTCGGGATTCAAGCGCACGACACGACCTTTGAGTTTGAACGGTTGCTCCGCATCGGGCAACAAAAACACGACATTCACGCCCTGATCAATCATAAAATCTTGATTTGCAATGATAAACATACCTCCGGCGCTAAGATCGGTCGCTTGGCCGAGGACGACCTTGCCGTTGCGACCAACACCGACGTCAAGCTGCTGCGCAAAACGCTCGAACCGCCGCTGTTGGCCGACCTGCCACTGTTTGACCAGGTCCAGCAAGTCCGTCTGTTGCGCCGAATCAAGTTTACCGATTCGTTCGATCAATTCGTCCAATACCGTCTTTCCCGTCATCGTCGTAATCCTCGCGTCATGGGAGAACCTCAGGATTTAGCGCTTGCCGCACCATCCTAGTCAGAGTGTAGGCGACGAATGCTTCGTTGCAAAAGCATACAAGGTGCAGTTGTGTGATATTTGTGCAACACCGTTCAAGCATGCGCCAAGCATTAACGGTTGCAAAAGTTTCTGCAGAAAACCGACTGCGTCCCTCCCCTGCAAGGGAAGGGACGCAAGAACTTATGAAGCGATTGATACAAACAAAGATTCTCGACTCGACCTGGCTTGAGAACCACTTAAAAACTTGGGATTCACTCGTAAACGATCGTCTGCTCGATCAGGATCGGCGTTAGCGGGACATTGTCGTAACCATTCTGTGTCCCTGTCGGCGTGGCAGCAATGGCGTCGACCACCGGCATCCCCTCGATCACCCTTGCAAAAACCGCATAGCCCCAACCATTGACGGTTTGTTCGGTGTGATTGAGAAAATCGTTATCGACGAGATTGATATAGAACTGTGATGTCGCCGAATGGGGTTCGGAGGTACGCGCCATGGCCACGGTACCACGTTGATTCTGCAGCCCGTTGTCGGCTTCGTTCAAAATCGGATCACGAGTTGGCTTGCGGATCATGTCGTCGGTAAAACCGCCACCTTGGACGACGAATCCGGGAATGACCCGATGGAAAATCGTACCGTCATAGAACCCCTCGTTAGCGTAGGTCAAGAAGTTCGCCGTGGTCAGCGGGGCCAAGTTGTCAAACAGCTCCAGCCGAAGGGTTCCCTGCGTGGTCTGGAACACGACTTGCGGATGCGCCAACACAAGTCGGGCAGATTGTTCGGCGCTGGCTAAGCTCTCGCCAACCTCGTTTTCGGCCGTTACGACGAAGTAGTACTCGATACCGATCGCCAAATCGGTCACGGAATGCGGCGAGATGACATCCGCGAGCCAAGTGCCGCCGGCATAGCTGGCATAATTTACCGGCGTGATACCCGATTCCGTGGCGAAATAAATGTGGTAGTGCAGGGCATTGGTAACCGGGCTCCAGCTCACTTCGATTTCACGTTCATTGGATGTGAGCAGCACACTGGGCGCGGCCGGGACATCGCATGCATCACCGACGCCATTATTATCCCGATCGAGTTGCTCTGGATTCGACACGGCCGGGCAATTGTCCGTCGCATCGCCGATACTGTCGCCATCTTGATCACTCGGCGTTTCAGGGGCTGACCCATCGTCGGGGACATCGGGTGTCTCAGGCGCTGACCCATCGTCGGGGGTATCGGGCGTTTCAGGCGCTGACCCATCGTCAGACCCACCACAGGCCGTAACACCCAGCATGAGCACCAAAACGACCACCAAGCAGAGCATCTCGGCAAACGAGATGCGGTTTGTACGTAACATCGACAAAGTTCCTCGAAAAATCAACGTAACCGAGGCAACTATACCCGGTTGTGAGTGCAAGCCCAAGGCAACCGGGTTATCCGTCACACTCAATCTGCCATCACGCCAGTCGCCAGATAAATGAGTCGCAACCCCCGCTTTTTAACCGGTGCCGAGGCTGAAGAAAATCCGACCTAATCGCTGGGCATCCTCGGGTAGCATGAGTTCAAAAGCGCGTTCGACTTTCGTGAGTCAACAAAAATGCCAGTTCTTTGCCTGTGGCGGTTTGTAGGGTGTCGGGAATACCATCCCCAGTCGACATTACGGAGCCAACGCTTCCACCGCAAACTCCACCACCTGGCGCTGTTCCTTGCTAAATTCCACACCGATAAGGTGGATGGGCTGGCCGAGCGCCTGATACTTCGCGGCGTAGTTTCTGGCTTTGAGCTGTTCCAGCGCCCGCCCCTGCGGCGCCA
>CAZWQC010000008.1:16377-20730 GCA_964635785.1 uncultured Ectothiorhodospiraceae bacterium | reverse complement strand
GATTATGAACGTGATGCTGGTTGCCGTTTCGCAAAGGACCGCGGAGATCGGGTTGTTGAAAGCGTTGGGTTCCCCGCGTCGGCAGATTCTCGCGTTGTTCATCACCGAGGCGAGTTTGCTTGCCGGTCTCGGTGCGGCCATCGGGTTGGCACTTGCTCAAACCGCCACGGTACTGCTGGCTGAACTCCTGCCCGCGTTGCCGATCACCATCCCCTGGTGGGCGGTGGTGATCGGTGTCATCGTCGCGTTGTTGACCGGGATTTTGTTCGGCTATTTGCCGGCCCGTCGGGCCGCGACGCTCGATCCCGTAGACGCGTTGCATGGATACTGATCGTGGGCCGGCTCGATTTGCTCAAATACAGTTTTGCAGCGATTTGGCAACAGCGCCTGCGGAGTGGTTTGACAGCGCTTGGCATCGCTGTAGGGATTGGAGCGGTTGTCCTTTTGACTTCACTCGGTACCGGTGTACAACGGTATGTTCTCGGTGAATTTACCCAATTCGGGACGAATTTGCTGGCGATCAATCCGGGAAAGACCTCGACTGCCGGTATTTCCGGCGCCATGATCAGCACGGTACAACCGTTGACCCTAGACGATGCAAGCGCTTTGACTCGCCTGCGTTATGTGGAAGGCGTGGTGCCGGTTATCGAAGGTAATGCCGATATCGAATATGCCGAACGCGGGCGGCGGGCGACAGTCTTTGGGGTCAGTGGTGATTTGCCCTCCGTGTGGCGAATTTCGGTCGCACAGGGGCGCTTTTTGCCCGACGACAATCCAAGTAACGCCCGTGCCTTCGCGGTGCTCGGTCACAAAGTCTACCGGGAGCTTTTCGGTGACGGCAATGCCCTTGGTCAGCGTATTCGCGTCGGTGGCGAACGTTATCGGGTGATCGGCGTGATGGTGCCGAAAGGGCAGTTACTCGGCTATGACCTCGACGATTGTGTCTATTTGCCGGTTGGTCGGGCATTGGCGCTATTTAATCGAGAGGGTCTGATGGAAATCGATGTGTCCTATCGACTGGGTTTGCCGTCCGAGATCATCGCCGAGCGGGTGCGCAGCACGTTGATCGCCCGACACGGCAAAGCGGATTTCACCATTACCACCCAGGACCAGATGTTAGCCGCGCTGGGTTCCGTGCTGGGTGCGCTGACCTTGGCGGTAGCTGGTTTGGGGGCGATTTCCTTGGTCGTCGGTGCGGTCGGGATTCTCACTGTGATGACGATCGCCGTGACCGAGCGTACCGCGGAAATTGGCTTGTTACGTGCGGTTGGTGCCGACCGTCAACATGTTTTAGCGGTATTTTTAACGGAAGCCGTTGTCTTGGCGGCGGTTGGTGGAATCGTTGGTCTGCTGTTGGGTATCGGTGTTGCCGGACTGGTCGGCGTTATGCTGCCCGCGTTACCGGTCCGGCCTGCTTGGGGGTATGCCGTGTTGGCCGAATTGAGCGCGTTTCTCATAGGCGTGCTCGCTGGCGTTCTCCCCGCGCGGCGGGCAGCCCGCCTCGATCCGATCGATGCCTTGCGCGGGGAATAAGCGTTCGTGTGGTGGTCAGGCGGGGTGGGGCTGGTCCCGATTTGTCGCTGGCAAGTCGGCTGAGCTCAACATTTGACCTGACATCGCCGCGTGTCTTTTGTTATCCTAATGGTTTTGTTTCAACGCTAGTATGCAGCTCATTCGTGGTTTCCACAACTTGCGTTCGGTTCACCGGGGTTGTGTGGCAACGGTCGGTAACTTCGATGGCATTCATTTAGGGCATCAAGCAGTGCTCGGACAGCTTGCTGAGGCGGCGGATGCCTTGGCGTTGCCGGATGTCGTGATAACGTTCGAGCCGTTGCCGCGGGAGTATTTCCTCAAGGAACAAGCACCGGCACGACTGACGCGATTGCGCGAGAAGTTGCAGGATCTGCGGCGGTTTGCGGTGGATCGAGTGTTATGTCTGCGCTTTGACAATGAACTGGCGCGTTTGCCCGCGACCGCGTTTGTGCAACGGATCCTGGTCACCGGGTTGGGGGTGAGATACTTGGTGGTCGGTGACGATTTTCGCTTCGGCTGTCAACGTGCCGGGGACTTCGCAATGTTGCACGCGGCCGGACAGCGGTATGGTTTTAAGACCGTGCGAATGCGCTCCTTTGCGGTCAACGGCGAGCGGGTGTCGAGCTCGCGGGTGCGTCGTGCGTTGGCGGCGGGTGATATGGCGCAGGCGGCGCGCTTGTTGGGCCGGCCGTACCGTATTTCGGGTCGAATCGGTTACGGTGATCAACGGGGTCGAACGCTCGGCTTTCCGACCGCCAATCTGCGTCTGCATCGTGAGGTATCGCCGGTGCGGGGGGTGTTTACCGTGGAAGTCTACGGTCTTGATGAAGAACCTTTGCCTGCCGTTGCCAATGTCGGCTGGCGGCCGAGTGTCGGTGGTGACAAAGAACCGATTTTGGAAGTTCATCTTCTTGACTTTACCGGGAATTTGTATGGAAGGCACGTTCAGGTGAGTTTCCTTGAGCGGTTACGGGATGAACAACGATTCGAGTCGATGACAGCGTTGCGGGCACAAATCGCCAACGATGTCGCGGCGGCACGGCGGTTTTTTCAGCTGCGCCGGGTCGCGCCAACAGGGTTGACTTAACTTGCTTGCGTAAAGATTGCGTGCAGTTTTTCACCTTTGCGGAAATTGACTAGGCAGATGATTTGAACTTAACGATAAAGAAAAACGCTATGGAGCGCTCTGCGGCCGTGACCGACTATAAAGAAACACTAAATTTACCTCACACCGATTTTCCCATGCGCGGCAATTTGGCGCAGCGTGAGCCGGAATGGCTGGCAGAATGGGCAAAGAAAGATATTTACGGGCAACTCCGCGCCGCGAGAAGCGGCCAGCCGAAGTTTATCCTGCATGATGGGCCGCCTTATGCCAATGGCGATATTCATATTGGTCATGCAGTTAACAAGATACTCAAGGATATGATCGTCAAGAGCAAGACACTGGCTGGTTACGATGCGCCGTATGTGCCGGGTTGGGATTGTCATGGTTTGCCGATCGAGTTGCATGTCGAACGGGAGGTCGGTAAACCCGGGGTAAAGCTGACCGCGAAAGCGTTTCGCCAAGCCTGTCGCCACTATGCGCAAAGTCAAGTGGATCGCCAGCGCGAGGATTTTAAGCGGTTGGGCGTGCTTGGTGCCTGGGAGCAGCCGTACCTGACCATGGACTATCGCTTCGAGGCGGATACCGTGCGAGCGTTGGGACGGATTATCGCGCGGGGGTATTTGGTCCGAGGTTACAAACCCGTGCATTGGTGCGTGGATTGTGGATCGGCGTTGGCGGAAGCGGAAGTCGAGTATTTGGATAAGGCGTCCGTTGCGATCGACGTCGCCTTTACTGCAGTCGATCCTGCCGCGCTGGCGGCGGTGATGGGGGCGGCGATGGTCGGGCCCATTGCCGTGGTGATTTGGACGACGACTCCGTGGACTTTGCCGGCGAACCAAGCGGTGGCTGTACATCCTGAGTTCGAGTACTGTCTTGTTGATACGCCTGCTGGCCGATTTATCGTCGCCGACGCGCTCTGCGGTAACAGCCTGGAACGTTGGCGGTTGGACGGGACGGTAATTGGCCGTTGTCGTGGCAGTGATCTGGCTGGCCATCGGTTGCAGCATCCATTTTACGATCGAGTCGTGCCACTGATTCTCGGTGAACACGTGACCACGGAAACCGGGACCGGGGCTGTACACACCGCACCGGGACATGGCCAAGAGGACTATGTGGTCGGTCAGCAGTATGACTTGCCAGTCGACAATCCCGTTGCTGGCGACGGCCGTTTTTTGCCGAGTACGCCGCTTTTTGCCGGGCTCGAGGTCAATGCCGCCAACCCGGTGATCATCGACGTCCTGCGCGAACGCGGTGCCTTGTTGCGGGAAGCGAAGTTCCAACATAGCTATCCGCATTGTTGGCGCCACAAGACGCCGCTGATCTTCCGGGCAACACCGCAGTGGTTTATTGGCATGAACGTGAAGGGCTTGCGTGAGGCTGCGCTGCAGTCGATCGCGAATGTGGCCTGGATGCCGGATTGGGGCCAAGCGCGGATCTGGGGTATGGTGGAGAATCGGCCGGATTGGTGCATCTCGAGACAGCGGATTTGGGGTGTGCCGATCACGCTATTCGTGCATCGCGAAACCGGTGCACTGCACCCGCGTACGGGCGACTTGATCGAGGCGGTGGCGACGCGAATTGAAACGGAAGGGGTGGATGCCTGGTTCGATCTGGACCCCGACGATTTGTTGGGGGCGGAAGCGGCCGAGTATGAAAAAGTCCTGGATACGTTGGATGTATGGTTTGACTCGGGGGCAACCCATGCGGGTGTGCTC
>CAZWQC010000008.1:0-16367 GCA_964635785.1 uncultured Ectothiorhodospiraceae bacterium | reverse complement strand
GGCCGTGGGGCTTGGCTTGCCGGCGGATTTGTATTTGGAAGGTTCGGATCAACACCGTGGTTGGTTTCAGTCGTCTTTACTGACTGCGATGGCGATGCGGGGCGAGGCGCCGTATCGTTCGGTGTTGACGCATGGGTTTACGGTCGATGCGCATGGTCAAAAGATGTCCAAATCGAAAGGGAATGTCGTTGCGCCGCAAAAAGTGGTGAATACATTGGGTGCGGATATCCTCAGACTGTGGGTGGCGGCAACAGACTACAGTGGTGAAATGGCGGTTTCGGATGAGATCTTAAAGCGTACCGCCGATGCCTATCGCCGAATTCGCAATACCGCTCGCTTTTTGCTGGCGAATTTGGCGGGATTCGAACCCGCCCGCGATTTGCTGCCGAACGAGCGTTTGCTGGCGCTGGATCGGTGGGCGGTGGACCAGGCGGCGCGGCTGCAAGACGACATCGTTCAGGCCTATGAGGATTACGCGTTCCACTTGATCTATCAACGCGTACATCATTTCTGTGCAGTCGAGATGGGGAGTTTTTATCTAGATGTCATCAAGGATCGCCAGTATACTACGCAAGCGGACAGCCGTGCCCGACGGTCGGCACAAACCGCTATGTACCACATCATTCAGGCCATGACCCGGTGGTTGGCGCCGATTTTGTCGTTTACCGCGGATGAAATCTGGCCGTTGATACCGGGTAGCTCCGGGGACAGTGTCCTGTTGAGTCAATGGTATGCCGATTTGGCACGACTCGATCCGGACGCTTCGCTGGGCGAGTCTTTCTGGACCCATGTGTTGGCAGTTCGAACCGCCATCGGGCCGGATTTGGAACAGTTGCGCAAAAGTGGGGCGATTGGCAGTTCACTGGATGCCGAAGTCGACTTGTACTGTGATGCGGCGACCTTGGGCCGGCTAGAACAACTGGGGACGGAGTTGCGTTTCGTGTTGATTACCTCGGCGGCGGCGTGTTTCGCTCTGGATCAAGCCCCTGCCAAGGCACACCGTGCGATGCTCGAGAATGGCGGTGAACTTGGCATTGTGGTTCGGGCGAGCACCCAGCCGAAATGTCCACGTTGTTGGCATCGACGGGGTGATGTCGGTACGCATGCCGATCATCCGACTTTATGTGCGCGTTGCGTTGAAAACGTGGCGGGTGCGGGTGAGCGAAGGGAGTACGCGTAAATGACGACGGACGATCGCGGGCGGCAGTCCGCCGGGGTGGGTCAATGGCTTGCCGTGGCGGCGCTGGTAATTGGGTTGGATCAGCTGACGAAGTGGCTGGCCGACCATTATTTGGTGGATGGGGAACCCCTGTCGGTATTGCCTTCGTTCAATCTGACGCTGGCCTACAATACCGGTGCGGCATTCAGTTTTCTTGCGGATGCGGGCGGGTGGCAGCGTTGGTTTTTTGCCGGTCTTGCTGTGTTGGTCAGCGGTTTTATTTATGCCTGGTTGCGGCGGCTGCCGTCGGAAGAGAAAGTGACGGCCTTCGCGCTGACGTTGATTTTGGGCGGGGCGTTGGGCAACTTGATCGATCGACTGTATCTTGGTTATGTCATCGACTTTATCGATGTCTATTACCGGCACTACCATTGGCCCGCGTTTAATCTTGCCGATTCAGCGATTACTGTGGGTGCGACGTTGTTGGTTATTACAACGTTGTTTGGACCGCGACGGGGGTAATGCGAGTCGATTACCAGCGAAATACTCAGCCCTCGAGCAAATGATTGCCGGAGAAACCGCGACTTTCCAAAATCCGCTTCAATCGTTTCAAGGCATCTATTTGGATTTGGCGGACGCGCTCGCGAGTGACACCGAGGGCATGTCCGACCTCCTCCAGGGTGGAACGTTCGTAGCCATGTAGGCCAAACCGGCGGACGATGACTTCTTTTTGTTTTTCCTCGAGTTCATTCAACCATTCGTCAACGAGCATAACGATATCTTCATCTTGCATGATGACGTCGGGCTCCTGACTTTGTTCATCCGGAAGAATATCGAGTAACGGTCGGTCACTGTCTTTGCCGGCGGGAAGATCGACGGATGTTGCTCGCTCGTTGAGACTCAACAGCCGTTTGACATCTTCGACAGGCTTGTTAAGCAATAGGGCAACCTCTTCTGGCGTCGGCTCATGTTCGAGGGTTTGAGTGAGTTCGCGGACAGTACGCAGACAGACATTCAATTCTTTGATGATGTGGATCGGCAGGCGGATGGTCGAGAAGCGGAAACCGCGTTCGGGGTCGAATTTCTCGACGGCGCGAATGAGCCCGAGGTTGCCTTCCTCAATCAAGTCGAGCAGCGCCAAGCCGCGATTCATGTACCGCCGGGCGATCTTGACGACGAGGCGAAGATTGCATTCGATCATTTTGCTGCGGGCGGCCGCGTCGCCTTGCTGGGCGCGACGCGCGTAATGAACTTCTTCTTGTGCCGTGAGCAAAGGCGAAGACTCGATTTCGCTTAAGTACAGACGAGTGGCATCGATTTCGCGGTAAGGTACTTCGCCGATGGAGTAGCTTTTCTCAGTTTCGACTTCGGCTGCTTCGTCGTTTTCCTGCGTTGTTGTGTCGGCTACCAATGTGTCGACGATAGTCACATTCTGCAGGTCCTCGTCGGTCGCATCGATTGTCTCATCGTCGGTTGAATTGGCCATCGTTGGATCCGTACCCGTGTTTTCGGTATCGGGTTCACCGGGGTGGTGACTCGACCGTCTGGGCATAGGTCTCTCTTTATTCAAGTGGATGGTGCCGTGCGTTCCAAACACACTACGCTGTTGTGCAATCGGGCATGCGTCCAATTCCAGCGAGCGGGTCGACGGATTTTGCTGCAGCCTGGCAGGGACCGGCTATACTCGCTCTGTTGTCAGGCGTTGCCAAAACATCTCGGTTTCGTGTTGCCTGCAACGCAACAATAGACACTGCCCTGTTCGTAAGAACGTATCAAACCGTTCACCCCTTCAATAAGGGGTGCTGCTGCGGCATTGGCCGCAATTTTCCGTTTTTCCGCGCTCCATTGTCCCCCAATCAGTGCTCGATGCAAACCGGTTTTTTGTACGGCTGGTGACGCCTGCCTTACCAAAATATGCGATACAAAGTGGTGATCAGTTCATTGTGTTTTGTCTTGATGTGATCGTTGCATTCGGTGCAGGAAAGACGGTTGCGTTTGCACGCACCGAGTCAGCGGTGCTGGATGCGTTCGGTCGGTCAATCGATGCGATGGTCGGCACCGTCGCCGTCTTACGGGGTTTGCTCGGGTGCTGGGGGCAGTAGTGTCAATGGATCGATAGGTTGCCCATTCAAACGAATCTCAAAATGCAGCATCGGGCGATTGGCACCGCTGCTACCGAGTTCGGCAATCACTTGCTTGGCACTGACTTCGCTACCTTCGTCGACTAACAAGCGGCGGTTATGGCCATAGGCGCTGATGTATCGTTCATTGTGTTTGATGATGACCAGGCGTCCATAACCAACGAGCCCACTGCCACTGTACACGATCCTACCCGCCGCTGCGGCGAGAACGGGCGTGCCGGGCTGACCCTCGATGGCGATACCTTGCTTTTCGTTGGTGTTGCGGTCGAAATAGCGAATGATGCGTCCATGCACAGGCCAATGCCAACCGTTGTCGGCAACCGCTTTGGGTTTGACCGCAGCCGGTGTCGTCACCAGTGTTGCGTCATTGGCCGTTTCGGGTTTCGGAGCAACGGGTGGTTTGGGCGGCACTTCGGTGGTGGATGACACGTGTGTTGACGTTGGCTGAGCTGGCGAGGATGCCGGGTCGCGGTCAGATGCGGCAGGGGGCTGTTGGTTTAACGGCTGTCCGCCGGGGGGGGGCGAGAGGCGCAAGTGCTGTCCAGGGTAGATCGTGTAGGGCGGAGAGAGGTCGTTCCACGCCGCGATTTGGAGGTGATCGAGCCGGTAACGCCAACCGATGGCGGCGAGGTACTCACCCTTTTTAACGACGTGACTGTCAGGTGGCGGTTCGATCTCAGCCCGTTTTCCGGTGTTGTCGGGTCGTGCTGGTGCAACGTTGGCGGAATCCGGATCGCGGCGCGGTGGTCGTAAGCGCAGACGATCGCCGGGCTTGACGTTTGCCGATGGCTCCAAGTCGTTCCAGGCGGCAAGATCGGTTTGCTTGATACGGAATCGCCAAGCGATAGATGCCAACGTTTCCCCTTTCTGCACCCGGTATTGGCCGTCGCTTTGTGCCGTTGGCTTGACATGGCTGCACGCGGTTGCCAGTACCAGGCACAGAGCGGTCGCACAAGTCAAAATCCACCTCGCCATCAGCCGCTCCAGTGCCACGCAAGCGCTACGCCAAGAAGGATAACGCTGGCCCAACCAAGCCATTCAATATAGCGTCGTACCGTTGGCTCGACTCGCGGTCCGATCCACCCTACCAATCCGGCGACCAGGAAGAAGCGACTGCCGCGGCCGATCAACGAGGCAATGACAAAGGGCAGAAAAGCCATGGTGAGCACGCCGGCAGAGACGGTGAACAGCTTATAGGGAATCGGTGAAAAACCGGCGACCAAGACAATCCAAACGCCCCAAGTGTCGAACCATTGCTGTACGAGGGCGAAACGATCGGCATAGCCGGCCGCCACGATCCATGGATAAACGACCTCGTAGGCCAGCATGCCAATGAGGTAACCGGCCATACCACCGAGAACAGATGCCAGCGTAGTCAGCCCGGCTAACCACAGGCGTCGCTCAGGTTTGGCGACGACCATCGGAATCAGCATGACGTCGGGAGGAAGCGGAAACACCGAGGATTCCGCGAAACTCAAGCCAGCCAAGTAGCGAGGCGCATGCGGGTGTGTCGACCATCGCATCACGCGTTCATATAAACCAGCAAATAAGTGCAAGGTTGGCTCCTAGGGTGTAGAAAAATCAAGGCCGGTCGCCTGTCGTGGTCGTGCGAATCGCTTTGAGTGCGGCCCCGGCAGATCGTGTCATACCGGGCGGTTGGCCCGGGCGGCGAATGGGTCGATCCAAATCATGGCCGCTCCGGCTCATCGCTGGCATGGTATTACCCCATCATGTGAGACCGTCAAAGACGCCACTGTGGGATATTCGGTTAACTCAGTCCCCGCAGCCAACCGGCGACGTGTTCGATTGCATCATAACGTGTCAAGTCGACTTGGATTGGCGTGATCGAAACGTAACCGTGACTGACCGCGAAAAAATCCGTCCCCACCCCGGCGTCTTCCTCGTTACCGGGCGGACCGATCCAATAGATGGTCCGGCCGCGAGGATCGATGTCCTGCACGACCGGTTCGGCCTTGTGTCGGTGGCCTAAACGAGTGGCTTGAAAACCCTTGAGCGCTTCCCACGGGCGATCGGGAACGTTGACGTTCAAAATCGTATCGGCGGGCAAGGGCTCGGCACGCAATTGTTTGACGAGGGTGACGGCAATGCGTGCGGCAGTGTCGAAATGGCGGGGTTGGTAGGAATTTAGCGAGACAGCAATTGCGGGCAAGCCGAGAAACCGTCCTTCAGTAGCGGCTGCGACCGTACCGGAATACAATACGTCATCGCCAAGGTTGGCTCCCGCATTGATACCGGAGACGACCATATCCGGTTCGTTTTCGATCAAACCCGTCAGTGCGATATGAACGCAGTCGGTTGGGGTCCCATCGACAAAGGTAAAGCCATTGGTGGCGCGTTGCGCCCGCAATGGGCGATCCAACGTCAGTGAGTTGCTCGCCCCGCTGCGGTCCCGATCGGGTGCCACGACCGAGATCTCGGCGAGCTGACCGAGCGCTTCGGCCAGAGCTGCCAGCCCGGGGGCTTGGTAACCATCGTCATTGCTTACGAGGATGTGCATGGTTGAGCCGTCTTTTGAAACCGGCATACTATACTGCAAAATCAAGCGCGTTCGCACCGGCTGCCGAATCGGTTTTGGCAGGTTTTTGCGTGCAATGTTTTGGTTTTGGGGTAGGGAGATGGCTGGCGAGCTCATTGCTGGTCGCGACACCGCGAATGCTAACGTGTCAGCGATCCGCTGACGCTATCGATCGTTGCAAAAATTGTTGTCGTTTTCCCCTGCAACCTAACCCTCTTTCGTTAGGGGAGGGAAACGGTCGCTGTTGCAACGACCAATACCTGGAAAGCCAAGAGGAGGCCGCGGTCGCGATGACTGGTAGCGAACCAAGCGATGACGATATCGATCTGTTCTATCAAGCGGTTGGACCTGTCGCCCCGCTGAAGGTCGAGCCAACGTACCAACAGCCGCGTCGTCCCCATCCCCATCCGGTTCAGTCCGAACGCGATCAGCAAGCCGTGATGCAAGCGCTGTTGTCGCCTGATTACGATCCAGAGGTGGTGCAGCCGGGTGACAGCCTTAGTTATTGTGTCCCGGGAGTGACGCGAGCCGTTTTCCGCAAACTGCGCCGTGGTCAGTACCGGATCGAAAGCGAGCTGGATTTGCACGGATTGAGCAGCACCGAAGCGCAGCTCGCATTGACGCGTTTCCTAAGCGATTGCCGTCGTGCCGGTCGGCGCACGTTGCGTATTATACACGGCAAGGGAAAACGCTCGAGCAACGATGGCCCCGTGTTGAAAAATCGCATCAATATCTGGCTGCGACAGCGCCAAGAGGTGCTTGCGTTTTGCTCGGCGCGACCGACCGATGGTGGCACGGGGGCTGTCTATGTGTTGTTGCGGAGTGTGTCTTGAGACGGTGGGGCTATGCTTGATTCGATGCGATCGCGGACGGCGGGGTTGGTTTGAGTGGGAACGGGCAAGCCTAATCCAGAGTGATCTGGCGAGCGAGGGTTTTGGTGAGTTGCCAGGCTGGTCAGGTGATGTCGATCATGCCTGCGCTGCAAACGTTGCTGTCCGCCCTCTTTTGTGGAGGTTCAAGGCGGGGGAACGGCAAAAGCGTTTGCAGTGCTTGATATTCAATCGAACTGACGAGCACGAACAAAGTTTGGCGGAACGCGTTTAGGTCAAAGTAAGGCATGAGTTTTCATGGTGTTAGGAGCGATTTTAGACCGAGTCAAAGCTTGATCTGGGTCAATGCTTCCCTGTATCCTGCGGAGCAGACTTTGCGCGTGTCCATTCCATGCCAGGAATGGAGTCACTCGTTATCGTTAGCCGGTATGCGTTTTCATCCGTTCTTGCTGAAACCTGGATGTGAATCGGTAAGTCGGGATTGCGTTCACTTGTTGCGGGAGTAGCTAGTCAATGGTTCCTGAGTCGGTGGTTGAATTATCGCGATGGCAGTTTGCCCTGACCGCGATGTATCACTTTTTGTTTGTCCCGCTCACGCTGGGATTGTCGTGGTTGCTAGTGATTATGGAGTCGGTCTATGTCATGACCGGCAAGCAAGTCTACCAGGATATGACGAAGTTCTGGGGGAAGCTGTTCGGGATCAACTTCGCTCTCGGTGTTACGACCGGGATTACGATGGAGTTCCAGTTCGGCACCAACTGGGCCTACTATTCCCATTATGTTGGTGATGTATTTGGCGCGCCCTTGGCGATCGAAGGATTGATGGCGTTTTTTCTTGAATCCACCTTTGTTGGTTTGTTCTTCTTTGGCTGGGACCGCTTGAGCAAAGTGCAACACCTTGCGGTGACGTTTTTGACGGCGCTCGGTTCGAGTTTGTCGGCGATGTGGATACTGATCGCCAATGGCTGGATGGCGAATCCGGTCGGGGCTGAATTCAATCCCGAGACGATGCGCATGGAGATGCAGAGTTTCGCCGAAGTGTTGTTCAATCCTGTCGCCCAAGTGAAGTTCGTTCATACCGTGTCAGCAGGGTACGTGACGGGAGCAATGTTCGTCTTGGGTATCAGTGCATGGTATCTGTTAAAGGGGCGCGATCTTGGCTTTGCCCGGCGCAGTTTTGCCGTTGCGGCGGGGTTCGGCTTGGCATCGGCATTGTCGGTCATTGTGCTCGGCGATGAAAGTGGCTACGAATTGGGCGATGTGCAAAAAACCAAGCTCGCGGCAATCGAGGCCGAATGGGAAACTCAGAAAGCGCCGGCGGCGTTTACCGCATTCGGGATCCCCGACAGTGAGGCGGAAACCACCCATTACGCCGTGAAGATCCCTTGGGTGATGGGTGTGATCGCAACGCGCTCTTTCCATGAGGAAGTGATTGGTTTGAAAGAGTTGAAAGGGCATTATGCAGACCGGATTCGCAGCGGTACCGAAGCCTATGCGTTGTTGCACAAGATTCGTGACGGTGACGCGACGCCGGAAGACCGAGCCCGGTTCGACGAGGTCAAAGCGGATTTGGGCTATGGCATGCTGCTCAAAGCGTACACAGCGGACCCGGCGACGGCGACCGACGCCATGATCAAACAAGCCGCCGAGGATGCGATTCCTCGGGTGGCACCGCTTTATTGGACCTTCCGCCTGATGGTGTTCTGCGGTTTTGCGATGTTGCTGATTTTCGCCGGTGCGGTGGTCATGTGCGCGCGGCGCAGTGCAAGTCGGAATCGTTGGTTGCTGCGGCTGGCGGTCGCGGGTATCCCGTTGCCGTGGATTGCCTCTTTGGCGGGCTGGTTCGTCGCGGAGTACGGTCGGCAGCCGTGGGCCATCGGCGAGGTACTGCCGACCTTCTTGGCAAGTTCCAGTCTCGGTGTCGGGGATTTGGTGTTCAGCATCGTCGGCTTCATGCTGTTCTACACCGTGTTACTGGTCATCGAGATCTATTTGATGGTGCATTTTGCGCGCAAAGGACCAAGTAGTTTGCATACCGGGCGCTATCATTTCGAGCAAACGACGCAAGCGCCGCTGGGTGCTGGCGACGGGGCTGTGCTAGCGAGTGCGACACCGTCGCCACAAACATCGTAGGGGTTTGAAGCTATGTTGATGCCATTGGATTACGAAACGTTGAAATTGCTCTGGTGGGTATTGGTCGGTGTCTTGTTGATCGGGTTTGCGATTACCGACGGGTTCGATATGGGCGCCGGGACGCTGTTGCCGTTTGTTGGTAAAACCGACGAGGAGCGGCGTGTTGTCATCAATGCGGTCGGGCCGCATTGGGATGGCAATCAGGTCTGGTTTATCACTGCGGGCGGGGCCATCTTCGCCGCGTGGCCGGCAGTGTACGCCGCGGCGTTTTCCGGTTTTTACTTGGCCATGTTGCTGGTGTTGTTCGCCTTGTTCTTCCGGCCGGTTGGCTTCGACTACCGCAGCAAAATCGAGGATACCCGTTGGCGCAATGCCTGGGACTGGGGATTGTTTGTCGGTGGTACGGTTCCGCCCATCGTCTTCGGTGTCGCGATCGGCAATCTCTTGCAAGGGGTACCGTTCCATTACGACAACCTACTGAGACCTGAGTATACCGGCAGCCTCTGGGGCTTGCTGCTCAATCCGTTTGCGTTGCTGGTCGGTGTGGTTTCGCTGGCGATGATCACGATGCACGGGGCGATCTATGTGCAAATGCGCACCGAAGGAGCCATTCAGCAACGGTTACGAACAGCGGCGACGGTGTTTAGCTTGGTTTTGATTGCAACGTTTGCGTTAGCTGGTGTGATTGTGATGTTCGGTTGGTTCGGTACCCAGGGCTACGAGATCGTCAGTATGCCCCCGAAAGACGCTTTGCCGAATCCGATCGCGAAGGAAGTCGTGGTGGGTACGGGACTGTTGCACAACTTTATGCAATATCCGGCGATGTGGCTGGCGCCAGCCGCCGGTTTCGTCGGGGCGCTCGGGGCACTCCTGTTTGCTCGGGTGAATTTACCGGGTTGGGGCTTCCTGTTTAGCATGTCTAGCCAAGCCGGGGTCATTCTGACCGCAGGTTTTGCGATGTTTCCGTTTGTCATGGCCTCCAAGACCATGCCATCGCACAGTCTCACCGTCTGGGACAGCCCCTCCAGTCACTTGACCTTGACAGTGATGTTCTGGGCGGCGGCGATCTTTTTGCCGATTATTTTGATCTATACCTTGTGGTGTTATCGATCGTTATGGGGCAAGGTGACGGTTGAACACATCAAAGCCAATGCACATAGCGCTTACTAATTGACAGACCAGGGGAGCGAATCCAATGTGGTACTTTGCATGGATTTTAGGTGTCCTGTTGGCTTGCGCCGTCGGGGTTATCAATGTCATGTGGCTCGAACAGACCGCCTGTTTGGGTAACGACGATTGCAGCGGTGGCGGTCGTGGCGAGAAAACGAGTTAAGGAGCGTCAATAGCGTTCGCCGAGTGTGGATCGTTTGCGCGTCGGCCGCGGAGGCGATTCGCCCCGCCGAATGGACTCGGCGGGCACCCGATGTCACGGGTCTTGGCTACGTTGCCGGGTGAGTGTTCGTCGTTGCGGGGCTAGGTCGGAGAAGAGGCGTTTGGTTATCGGGATGGGCGTCCGGTGAGTGAAGGATCGGCGAGCGAAATCCTTTCCAGCGTGGTAGGATATTGGCTGACGGTGATGGTCGTTAAACAATGCAAGATCACTTTGCTGTTGCGGACATCACCCCAAGCCTTGGTGCCATGATTCTGGCGTGTTCGGTCGTTGGATCAGCCAACGGTCGGCACCGATTTGTGATCTAAAAGACGTTCTACTCATGTCAAAAAAAGAATCGATCAGCCACTGCGCGACCTGTCCCATACGGCATCTCAGCATCTTTTCCGGTTTGTCGACCGCAGAGATCGAATCACTCGATGTACCTGTCATCAAAATCGTCTACGAACCCGGCGAGATCTTTTATCACGAGAACGGCAAGATTCAAGCGGCCTTTACCATTTACACCGGGGTCGTCAAACTCATTCGATCGTTGCGCAATGGTCGCAATCAGATCGTTCGCTTGTTGACCACCGGCGACATCTTCGGTTTCGAGGGATTGATCGAAGCGCGTTATCACCATTCGGCAGTGGCGATTAGTCAGACCAAAGTCTGCCGCTTGTCGGTACCTGAGTTGACGACTTTGTGCCGTTACCACGGTAGTGTGCGTGAAGCGTTGACTCAGCGTTGGTCAACGGCATTACGGCAAGCGGAAGAACTGGTGATGGAAATGGGTTCGAAGAAAGCCGGGGAGCGTTTGGCCGCGTTCCTGCTCCATTGGTGTCGACACCGAGACATCAACGATTGGACTCCGTTACCGTTGACGCGGCAAGAATTCGGCGAGCTTTTGGGTCTGACCGTCGAAACCGTGAGTCGGTTTTTGGCTGAATGGAAACGCGAAGGGATTATTGCGGAAAGGTCGGGCAATATTCGTATTGTGCAAGAAGCGGCATTGCGTGCCAGAGCCGAGGGCGTTCGCCTGGAGTAGCGCCGGAGAGTGCAGTCTACCCGATGCAAGGTGGTCGTCTGACCAAGCGCAATCGGTAGGCTTGTCGGTAGTGTAAATGATGATTTTCGCAACCTTAAAACCGTCAACCCCATGCGATCGGTTTAGTCGGTTATTCGGTCTGTCCAGGTGAGAAGACGGTTACTATTGGGATGATTGGTATCTATACTGAAGACGATCGAGCTGGGTTCGTGCTAGGGCAACACACAGGGTGTGTTTGACCGGACAACGCAGTCTCGTCATTCTGTTCATAACAAAACAAGCAATTGACACCAAAGTGGAGGCAGTCTCATGGCACATATCGTCATTCTTGGTGCCGGTCTGGGCGGCATGCCAGCAGCCTATGAAATGCGTCAAGCCTTAGGAAAAACGCATGAAGTGACATTGATCAACGATCGTGAGGAGTTCCAGTTCTATGCGTCGAACCCATGGTTGGCTGTGGGTTGGCGGAAACCCAAACAAATCACGTTTCCCATTCGTCCTCGTGTAGAGCGCAAGGGGATCAATTTTATTGCCAAGCGGGCGGACAAGATCGATCCGCACGCCAAGCAAATTACCCTGCTCGATGGCGATACGGTGGATTACGATTACCTCGTTGTGACGACGGGTCCACGTCTGGCCTTCGAAGAAATCGAAGGCGCAGGCCCGGTCAATGGGTATACCCACTCGATTTGCACGGTCGATCACGCCGCGACGGCGTACGAGGCCTACAAAAAATTCTTGGACGATCCCGGTCCCGTGGTTATCGGCGCGTTGCCATTCGTGAGTTGTTTCGGTCCGGCGTATGAATTTGCGTTTATCATGGATGCCGATTTGCGTAAGCGCAAGATTCGCAAAGATGTCCCTATGAAGTTCGTGACCTCCGAACCGTATATCGGGCATCTTGGCTTGGGCGGTGTTGGCGATTCCAATGGTATGCTCGAATCCGAGATGCGCGGTCACCATATCGAATGGATCACCAACGCGAGGGTGACCAAGATCGAACCGAACAAGATGTATGTCGACGAGGTGAATTCGGAAGGGGAGAAAATTAAGGAACACGAACTCGATTTCAAGTTCTCGATGATGATGCCGGGTTTCAAAGGTGTCGATGCGGTCGCGAATGTCGATGGTTTGTGCAATCCCCGTGGTTTCGTGAAGGTGGATGATTATTCACGGAACCCGACATATCCGAGCATTTATTCGGCCGGGGTATGTATCGCTATTCCACCGGTCGAAAACACCCCGGTGCCGACCGGAGTGCCAAAGACCGGCTACATGATTGAATCGATGGTGACGGCGATCGTGCACAACATCAAAAACGAACTCGAAGGCAAGCCGGTCGATCAGCAGGGGACTTGGAACGCGATCTGTATCGCTGATATGGGAGATACCGGTGCCGCGTTCGTGGCGCTGCCACAGATTCCCCCGCGTAATGTCAACTGGTTCAAGAAAGGTAAGTGGGCGCACTTTGCGAAGATTGCCTTCGAGAAGTATTTCTTGCATAAAATGAAGAACGGTACGTCCGAACCGATCTACGAGCGCTATATTCTAAAGGCGCTCGGGATCGTACGGTTGGTTTAGTGCGATCCCAGATGCGGGCTGCTCTGGGTTGCGTACGCTGATGCGTGGGTCATGGAAGCGATCGGGGTTGGTCGGGTTTTTCGTGTCGATCGGCCCGGGTCGCGAGCAGGATGCACGCCACGATCCGAAGTCGTTCCGTTGCTACGTTGCGTATGTGGCGAACGGTAGCGCTTGGAAGCTGGATTTGCGGACGCGCAGGAGACGGTTGGATGAATTCGGAATTAGTAGATTAGAATATGCTAATATGCTTGCATTACCTGAAAGTCGGTGTTAGCGTATTGGGCATGAATTGATTGCAAGGTCACTTGTGATCGATCGAGTCGTTCGCACGGTCTGGGCCGGGCGTGTGGTCGCGACAATTTTGACTGGCCCTATTGAACCTCGTAAAGCAACAATTTTGGAGTAATGTACTATGCAAAAGCTTACTAAAGTGGCTGCCGCGGCTATCTTGGTCGTGGCGATTACGCTTCCTGTCTCGGCGCTCGCTTTCTGGGGTGGTGGTCCCTGGGGCGGTGCTGGTCCTTGGGGCGGTTATCCGGGCTACTATGGCGGCGATCGCACCTGGACTGATGCGTTCGGTGATATGTTCGGCGATTTCGACATCAGTGCGCGCGGTCGTGGTTGGGGTCGTGGTGCGGGTGATTACTACGATTATTACCAGCCTTATGGGGGCGGTCCGTACGGTTATCCGGGTTATGGCCACCCCTACGGTGGTGGTTATGCTCCTTACGCTCCTTATGGAGCACCGATGGCTCCAGCTCCTTACCCTGTACCGCAACAGCAAGCACCTGTCGCCGAATAGTTTTTCGGTATTGAGGTGAATTGATGCGACGTGCCTTCGGGCACGTCGTTCTCGTCAAAACGGCAGTGTCGTTGTCCCCAAGCCTGCCTTATCCACGTCGATTCGCTTGTTTTTGCGCGATCATCCGTGCGTGCAGCCGTACGACGGCCGTTTGTAGTGTCATCGCTGCCTTACGCGTACACCAGCGCATCATCCCAACATCATCCGATGAATACCCGCGATGGATCGTCCGACGAGTTGAGTTGTCGGAGGATTTGATATTCGTCAAAATGGGACTTGATCGGTACTCGATAATACCCTATTGTGATGGTCTGTCTTGATGTGAAGGCCGGTAGGTGAATCATGCCAACGTTGCCGGAGATTAAAACCCATGTTGCGTATCAGTAAGCTAAGCGATTACGCGATTGTGTTGCTGACCGCGATGGCCGAACAGGACGCGGCGATCGTCAACGCGGGAAGTCTCGCGCGGGCCACCGGTTTGGCGCGGCCAACCGTTACTAAGCTGCTAAAAGTGTTGGCGTTTCATGGAATGCTGGTGTCGATTCAAGGGCGTAACGGGGGGTATCGCCTGGCGGTCCCGCCCGGTGATATTTCGATGCAGCAGATTATCGAGGCGGTTGATGGACCCATTGCCATCACCGAGTGTAATCAAGCGACCGGTGATTGCACCATTGAGCAAAGCTGCCAGTCTCGGCGTCATTGGCGGCGGATCAATCAGGCGGTGCGTCAGGCGCTCGCCGATGTCAAGCTTTCTCAATTGATTCATCCAGAACCGGAAGTGGAGATATTGCAACCGTCCATTAATACGCGCTCGTAGGGTTGTGTACAAGGTGCAGGCGGCAAGTATTTCCGTATCGACAACGAAGTAGAGGGTAGTAAACCATGTCCCAGGCGAACCATGAAGTTGAGCAATTGGTTGCTCGTGAATACAAGTACGGTTTCCAAACTGACATCGAACAAGAGAGTATTCCACCGGGTTTGAACGAAGATGTCATTGCGATGATTTCGGCGAAGAAACATGAGCCGGCGTTTATGTTGCAATGGCGGCTGCGGGCTTTTCGGCATTGGCAGACCATGCGGGAACCAAGTTGGGCCAAAGTGAGTTATCCGACGATCGACTATCAAGCGTTCTCTTATTATTCTGCACCGAAATCGGCGGAAGAACGCGCCAAAAATGCCCCGAAAAGTCTCGATGAAGTCGATCCGAAGTTATTGGAGACCTACGAAAAACTGGGCGTCCCGTTACACGAGCGTGCGCGCTTGGCCGGGGTTGCTGTGGATGCCGTGTTCGATAGCGTGTCGGTGGCAACGACCTACAAGGAAAAATTGGCGGAGAAAGGGATCATTTTCTGTTCGTTTTCGGAAGCGCTGCAACATCACTCGGCGCTTGTCGAACAATACCTCGGTCAAGTCGTTCCGCCCAACGATAATTATTTTGCTGCGTTGAATTCTGCCGTTTTTTCTGACGGCAGTTTCGTGTTTATTCCAAAAGGTGTGCGCTGTCCGATGGAATTGTCCACCTATTTTCGCATCAACGCACGCGATACCGGTCAGTTCGAACGCACACTGATCGTTGCCGAGGAAGGTGCCTATGTCAGCTATTTGGAGGGCTGTACAGCGCCTATGCGGGATGAAAATCAGTTGCATGCGGCGGTGGTCGAATTGATTGCCTTGGACGATGCCACGATTAAGTACGCTACGGTGCAGAATTGGTATCCAGGTAACGAACAAGGTAAAGGCGGTATCTATAATTTTGTGACCAAACGTGCCGAATGCCGTGGTGATCGGTCGAAGGTGACCTGGACGCAGGTTGAGGCCGGTTCGGCGATTACCTGGAAGTATCCGAGCTGCGTGTTGAAAGGGAATGAGTCGGTCGGTGAATTTTATTCGGTGGCGGTCGGGAATAATTATCAGCAAATCGATAGCGGCAGTAAAATGGTTCATATCGGCCGCAACACGCATAGCACCATTGTTTCCAAAGGTATTTCGGCAGGTCACGCTAATAACACCTATCGTGGTCTGGTGCGGATTTTGCCTTCCGCGGTTGGTGCACGGAACTATACCCGGTGCGATTCGTTGCTGATGGGTAGCCAGTGTGGTGCACACACGTTTCCCTACATTGAGACTCGTCATCCCAGCGCGCAGGTCGAGCACGAAGCAACCACTGCCAAGATCGGTGACGATCAGATATTCTATTTGCGGCAGCGCGGGATGTCGGAAGAAGACGCCGTCAATATGATCGTGAACGGTTTTTGCAAGGAGGTCTTCAGTGAGTTGCCGATGGAGTTCGCCGTTGAGGCGCAAGCATTGATGGAAGTGTCCTTGGAAGGGGCCGTCGGCTAGTTTGGTTTTGACCGCACTTTTTGGGTGGCAGTTGAAACGTTGAATCGATAATGCAAGAAAAGAGAGAAGTGTTATGCTCACGATCGAAAACTTACATGCCCGGGTAAATGACAAGCCCATCCTCAAGGGTCTGAATCTGCAGATCAACGCGGGGGAGGTGCATGCCATCATGGGCCCGAACGGCTCCGGGAAGAGTACATTGTGTGCCGTGCTTGGCGGTCGGGATGGGTATACGATGACCGCCGGTAAGGTGACTTTCAATGGCCAGGATTTGCTGGAGTTGGCGCCGGAAATGCGGGCGCGTGAGGGTCTTTTGCTGGCCTTTCAATATCCCGTCGAGATTCCCGGGGTAAAGAATATCTACTTGCTCAAGGCGGCGTACAATGCAATTCGCAGCCATCGTGGCGAGGCAGAACTCGATACCA
>CAZWQC010000007.1:14637-21095 GCA_964635785.1 uncultured Ectothiorhodospiraceae bacterium | reverse complement strand
TAGAGCGATCTGGGGTTACGACGACAAGTACAGCGGGGCCACCGAGGAGGTGTGCGTTCCGATAATCGAGCAAGTCTCCGGACTGGTATTTAACACGGACTTTTATGCCGGCTACAGTCCCGAACGCATCAATCCCGGCGATAAAGAGCATCGCCTGCACACGATCGTCAAAGTCACATCGGGTTCAACCGACTCGGCGGCAGACTTTGTCGACCGTTTGTATCAGCGGATCGTCACCGCCGGAACACACAAGGCAAGCAGTATCCGTGTTGCCGAAGCCGCCAAGGTGATCGAAAACACCCAACGCGATCTCAACATTGCCCTTGTCAACGAACTCGCCATTTTGTTCCATCGACTTGGGATCGATACCCTCGACGTACTCGCCGCCGCTGGAACCAAGTGGAACTTTCTGCCATTTCGCCCTGGCCTGGTTGGCGGGCATTGCATCGGCGTCGACCCATATTATCTCACCCATAAGGCCCAAGAAATCGGTCATAACCCCGAGATCATCCTTGCCGGCCGCCGCACCAACGACAGAATGGGGGCCTATGTCGCCGAGCGAGTCGTCAAACTCCTAACCCGGCGACGCATTCATGTCGTCGGCTCACGCATTCTGATGCTCGGATTAACGTTTAAGGAAAACTGCCCCGACTTACGCAACACTCGCGTCGTCGATGTCATCGCCGAGCTCGAACACTACCACGCTCAAGTCGACATCTACGACCCCTGGGTCGATCCGCAAGAAGCCCAGTCAGAGTATCAATTGACTTTGATCGCAGAACCGCAATCGGGAACCTACGATGCGGCCATTCTTGCGGTGTCGCATCGCGAATTCGTTGCCATTGGCGCCGAAGGCATTCGTAATTATTTGCGCCCCGAAGGGGTATTATTCGATGTCAAAGGGGCGCTATCCGCAAGCGCGGTCGACGAGCGTTTATGATCGGTCTCGGTCACTTATTCCGGCCCATTTGAGCACAGGTTACGACAAACCGCACACCTTCTGACATCGACAAACGAGAAACCGGACGTATGAAAGTCTTGATTACGGGTGCTGCCGGATTCATCGGAGCGGCCGTCAGCCGGCGGCTCCTCGATCGGGGCGACGAAGTCATTGGCATCGATAATCTCAACGATTATTACGACGTCGAACTCAAACGCAATCGCTTGGCTCGGCTGACCACCGATCGCGGCTTTACCGATTTACGTTTAGACCTCGAGAATCGTGTCGGCATCGAACGCGCCTTCGCGGAGCACCAGCCTCATCGCGTCATCAATCTCGCCGCCCAGGCCGGGGTGCGTTACTCGCTTGAGAATCCGCACGCCTATGTCGACAGCAATCTTGTCGGTTTTCTGCACATTCTCGAAGGCTGTCGGTATCACGACGTGGAACATCTCGTCTATGCCTCGAGCAGCTCCGTTTATGGGGCGAATACGAGCATGCCATTTTCTGTCCGCGACAATGTCGATCATCCGTTGAGCCTATACGCCGCCAGCAAGAAAGCCAACGAGCTAATGGCGCATACCTACAGCCATTTATATGGCCTATCGGTCTCTGGACTGCGCTTCTTCACGGTCTACGGTCCCTGGGGACGACCCGACATGGCCTTATTCCTTTTTACCCGCCGAATTCTCGCCAACGAACCCATCGACGTGTTCAATTACGGTGAGCATCGGCGCGACTTCACCTACATCGATGACATTGTCGAGGGCGTCGTTCGTGTCCTCGATAACCCGGCCAAAGCCAATCCCTCATGGCCATCGGCCCCCCCCGATCCGAGCTCGAGCACGGCACCTTATCGGCTGTACAACATCGGTGCCCATAATCCAGTCCATTTGTTGCACTTCATCGAAGTGCTCGAGGATTGCTTGGGCCGCAAAGCGCAAAAGAACTTTTTGCCATTACAGCCCGGTGACGTCCCGGACACCTATGCCAACGTTGACGCCTTGATCAATGAAACCGGCTATTCACCCAACACACCGGTCGAGATCGGCATCGAGCGGTTTGTTCACTGGTATCGTCAGTACTACCACGTCTAGCACTTTGCGTGGTCACGGCAGCCGCTGGCCACCACTGCTTCGGTTTGTTAGAGTGAGCGGTAGATGCCCATTCCCCATACGATCAATCGCTACGATCGCAATCATCCTCCCCGGCAGGTCAGGATAAGCATGATCTGGGAACTCGGCAAACGTTCACGCGGACCGATGCTTGGTTAGTCTTCTTCAACCCGTTGCAAAGAGGTAATACGATGGTTATCGTCTATTGGACCCTACGTCACTTGAGCCTTGTTCTGGTGTTGATCGCGATTTTCTATGGTTGGTTGGCTCGCGACAACTTGACCGGCTGGCTCGGTCTGGACAAGCACCCTCCTGCAAGCCATGAAGCGCCATCACTTGATCATTGATCACTTGGTTTACTGAACAGTTTCATGCTTCTACAGCGATCTGTCTTCACCCCCCCCCACAAAGGGAGGGGATGGGTTCTGGCACTGACGACAATCGGCGGCGGGGCGTTATCGTTGCCAGGCAATCGCGCCCCGGCGTGTTCTCCTGGATTGGCTACCGATTACTTATCGGCGCTCGATCCGGTCACGTCGACGGAGGACACTTGAGAAGGTTGGTCACCCGGCTTTGCGGGGTAGCCGCTTCGTGTCACCGGCCGGTGGCCACCCGGATAGGCACAGCGGCCTGTTGTCGCGGTTTGACCAGCGCGCTCGCTATCGTCCTGTGCCTAGCCTGGCAACAACTGCTTGCCGATCCAGGGCAGTCATTGCTCGATCGCGACGGTCGGTACCAGCAGGAAACCCTGGACTCGATGACTCACGAGGATCTTCGGTCACTGCCCCAACCACGACCGTCCATTGCCGCACCCGGCCGCGCTGACACGACGGATCGTCTCGACTCGCGTGCAAACGACTGGCGAACCGGACCAAGCCGGCAAACGATGCCTCAAGGCAATGCAACCACGGCATCGGTACAACGCGACATCGCAATACTCTGGACTCGCGCCCGGCGCGCGCTCTGGCAAGGCCGACACAGCGAAGCTGAACGAGCCTATCTCGACTTGGTGCAACGCCTACCGACCGAGCCCGACCCCATCGGCGAACTCGGCAACTTCTATACCCTATTGGGTCAATACACTCTTGCCGAGCGCGCCTATGCCGACACCGTAAAGCGGTTGCTAGAGCAAGGCCGTACCTGGGAGGCCGGACAATTGGTTCGAACGCTCCATGTCCAGGGCGTTGTCGCTATCGACACCGCCCTGGACGTACTCCAACACCATCTGACGCAACCTTCTCCCGGGACAACAGCGGTTCACGACAGTGGCCAGAATTCTCGTTAGCCGTTTTGCTCGTCATCGCCGACCCAGCGACCTCAGCACGTACGACGGCGATTGTGCACCGGACAAACTTTCCACCGATTGACGTTAACTAGCACGGCTTACCAATGCCTTGCATCTGCGGCTTGATGGCGTTGACATTTTTCGGTCAAATGGGCGTATCCTCTGGCGGCAGGGTGACCTCATAACCGGTGGCGAGCTAGCTCGCCACAGCGGGTCGCAATCTTCGCAAAAAACAATAAGGTGAGACATATGGCACAAGCGAGCAGCGTCTTGCAGCTGCGGCTGGACGCACTGACCGAGCACTTACAATTGGAAAACCCCATACTAGTCGAGGCTGTACACGAGTTCCGTGAGCTCGATCATGTTGCCTACAAACTCGGTTTACTCGAACGCAACGAATCCTTTGCCACACGCATTTCCTGGTGGCCTCTCGTCACCGTACTTGGCACGTATTCGGCAGGCAAGTCGACCTTCATCAATGACTTTCTTGGACAGAAACTGCAAGCGACCGGTAATCAGGCCATTGACGACAAGTTCACTGTCATTTGCTTCAGCCAAGACGGCCAAATTCATGAATTACCGGGTCTCGCGCTCGACTCCGATCCACGCTTTCCCTTCTACCAAATTGCCGCCGAGATCGATCACGTCGCGCCTGGCGAGGGCCGGCGCGTGGACACTTACACCCAGATGAAAACTTGTCAATCCGAACAACTACGGGGGAAGATTCTGATCGATTCACCCGGGTTCGATGCCGACGAGCAACGCAATGCCACGCTCAGGATCAGCGACTACATCATGGACTTATCGGACTTGGTGCTGGTCGTCTTCGATGCTCGACGACCCGAACCCGGTGCCATGCAAGATACCTTGCAGCACTTGGTACGCAACGTCCAGCGTCGCGGGGACTTCGGCAAGTTTCTGTTCGTTCTCAACCAGATCGATACCACCGCGCGGGAAGACAATGCCGAGGATGTGATCGCGGCATGGCACCGCGCCCTTGCCAAGTACGGTTTGAGTACCGGCCGATTTTTTACCATTTACAGCGAAACCGCCGGCGTACCGATTGACGACCCCAGTCAACGGCAACGTTTCCGGAGCAAGCGCGATCAGGACATGGCGGCAATTGACGATCGTATTGCCGATGTCGGTGTGCAACGTGTCTATCGGATTGTCGGAACGTTACGGTCGCTTGCCGACCAAATCGAAATGACGGCTGTACCGCAATTGCAGTCCGCCCTGCGGCGCTGGCGGCGCTGGACCTTGCTCGGCGATGGTATCCTCGCCGGTCTTGTCCTGCTCCTTTTGGCCAGCCTCGTTGTGCACTACGGCTTAGGCTTGTCCGACCTCGTCGCGTTTGCCACTGAGCTCAGTCAAACCCCGTTTTTGCTCGGCGCACTTGCTCTTGCGCTGATCGCCATCGCAGTCCTTATCCATTTCACTTTACGCAGTTTCACCGCGCACTGGCTTACCGACAATCTGCGGGGACCGTCCACTGTCGGTGACTTGGCCAAGGCGATGCGCAAAAACACGACCATTTGGCGCTCCCTATTGCGTTCGCAACCGGCTGGCTGGACACAGCGTAACCGATTGACGTTACGCGGTGTCCGCGATACCGCCGACCGCTATATCCAACGCCTCAACGATCAATTCACCAATCCATCCGGCACGAGCCATCCGGGAACACTCCAGGATCGACAGGTGCCGTGAAGTTGCGTAAGTCGGGTTCGCTTGCCTGGCGCACCGAAACCGATGACGCCGTGTGCTGTCCGACCTCGACTGGTGACTGACACGCAAGCACTGCGCTGCAGTGGATGTCGCCACCGGATGGTCAAGCTACGCGGGTATCCGCCGTTGGTCGGATACCCGCTTGATTGGCCTGTTCAGCGACAGCACTTTCCGACCCAACCGGACATGATCGGGCAAACGACAAGCGACACTTGAACTAACGCCGTGACGGCATCGATGGCAAATCCTCACCCTCATCAACCGGCAGCAAAGAAGCATCGCTTGCAGCCAGCTTCTTGGCCTTGTCGCGCAACGTTTCCGCGGTCTCGGCAATGGTCCGAAGTTCTTCCCTCAACTCGCGATAGCGTTGAGTCACCTGCCGATACCGCGCTTGTTCACGGGCAAGGGCCTGCTGAACACGCCGCAGCTCGGCTTCCTGCCCCGCCACGCGCGTGGTCAAGGTCGATTGCTGGCTTTTAAGGTCGGTATTGCTCTTACTCAAGGTCTGGTTTTGTTTCGTCAAAGCCGACAGCCGTTCGGTCTGATCGTCGAGTGCTTGTTGCGCTGCCGTAAAATCTCGCTGTAGCGTCGCAACGCGGTCACCCGCAGCCACGAGCTGGCGATTGCGTTCCAACAACTTCGCATTGGTCTCCAAAAGCGCCTCATTGCGCGCTGCCAGGACGCGCAATCGTTCGTTGTATTCGCGCTCCAGTTCGGCCGTGCGGTCGGCGGCACAGGTGGCCGTCAGTCGGCGGTTTTCGCTTTCGAGTTGATCGACCTGCTTTTTGTAGCGACGAATCACCCCCAGCGCTCGCTCGATAGGCTCGCTGCAATCGGCTTGACGTCCCCCAAATTCCCGTTCAAGTTCACGAAAGGCCTTGTCCGCGCGTTCTTCCTCGTAGCGCTCGGCCTCGGTTGGTGCGGCCAAAACCGCATTGAGTGGCAACAGCATAAACAACACAATCAACCAACGTAAGAAGTTGGAATGCATCAGTCGACCTCCAGATCAAGTTTAATGGGTATCGTTTCATCGCGACAGCAAACGGAGCCAATCTAGCCCCACACCATCGTAACCCGTTCTGAAGCAATCGGCTTATGCTGTGCGTATATTTGTGTTACCATCCGAACACTTTCGAGCAATCGAACCCGTCAACTTCGAGCAGAGACCACCTGTGGTCCGGCGTGTCTACAACCGCCGTCAGCACCGCGGCAGCTCTACGAGATAATTGAAGACCCGACCATACACCTTCCGACCCAGGCGCCGTTAATGTCCGACACCCATGCCCCGATTACCAGTTTTCATGAATTGAACCTTCCTGCGCCGTTGCTTGCGGCGCTCGATAAAGTTGGCTACGAGGTTCCCTCGCCGATCCAAGCCGAAACCATCCCGTAT
>CAZWQC010000007.1:11891-14602 GCA_964635785.1 uncultured Ectothiorhodospiraceae bacterium | reverse complement strand
CAACCGGAACCGGCAAGACCGCCGCATTTGCACTGCCGGTGTTGTCCCGATTGGATATCGGATCGAAACAAGTTCAAGCAATGGTCTTGACCCCGACCCGGGAGCTAGCAATCCAAGTCGCCGAGGCGTTTCACCGGTATGCGGGGCAGTTACGCGGCTTCCACGTTTTGCCAATCTACGGAGGACAAGACTATGCCGGGCAAATTCGCCAGTTGAAACGCGGTGTGCACGTCGTGGTCGGCACGCCAGGGCGAGTGATGGATCACATGCGCCGCGGGACATTGACACTCCAAGGTTTGCGAACGCTGGTCCTGGACGAGGCGGACGAAATGTTGCGCATGGGATTTCTCGACGATGTCGAATGGATCCTCGAGCAAACGCCGGCCGAACGCCAAACCGCCTTGTTTTCGGCAACACTGCCACTGACCATTGAACGCATTGCCGAACGCCATTTGCGCAACCCGGAAAGAATCGCTATCAAAACGCGCACGGCGACGGCGGAAACCATTCGGCAACGCTATTGGTTGGTCAGCGGTGTCCACAAGTTGGAAGCGCTTACCCGAATTCTCGAGGTCGAACCTTTCGCGGCGTTGCTGATTTTTGTGCGCACCAAGACGGCCACCGCCGAGCTGGCGGAACGACTGGAAGCACGCGGCTACGCGGCCGCCGCGCTCAATGGCGACATGGCGCAAAAACAACGGGAACAGATGATCGAACGGCTCAAGCAAGGCAGCTTGGATATTCTGGTGGCGACCGATGTGGCAGCCCGCGGGCTGGACGTCGATCGGGTCAGTCACGTGATTAACTACGACATTCCCTACGACGCCGAGGCCTACATCCACCGGATTGGTCGCACCGGACGTGCCGGCCGGCTCGGTGATGCGATCTTGTTCGTGGCACCTCGCGAACGACGCATGCTCGATGCCATCGAACGGGCGACCCGGCAAAAAATCGAGCGGCTTAGCCTACCCTCGACGGAAATGGTCAACAACAAACGCATCACCGATTTCAAACAGCGTATCGACGATACCCTGGCAGCTGGGGAAATCGCGTTCATGCAGGGCTTGATCGAGCAGTATCAGCAAGAACGTGACATCCCGGCGATCGAGATCGCCGCGGCATTGGCAAAAATCGCGGTGGGTGATCAGCCCTTGTTGATACCGGAGGAAAGTCGACCGGCACCGGATGTCACCGAGGATCGACCAACACGACCACGGCGAGAATCCCGGCGCGCAACGGCCCGTCTGGGACGTGGCATGCTGCGGTTTCGTATCGAGGTAGGGCATCAACACGATGTCAGACCCGGAAACATCGTCGGTGCCATTGCCAATGAGACCGGCCTGGACGCCCAGCACATTGGCCACATCGATATTCAATCCGATTTCAGCTTGGTGGATTTACCCGCAGGCATGCCAGACGACGTCTTCCAGGGCCTGAAAAAAGTCTGGGTCTGTGGCCGCCGCCTCAACATCTCCCAGCTGGAGCCCGGGACACGCAGCAAGGGCAGTGGCGAGAAAAAACTGACCCGCAAGAAACGCGGGTTGGCGAAAGGAACACTATCGGATTCAGCCAATCAATAACCGTTCCAAAAAGCGCCATGGGGTTTGCCGGCATCAGCGTTGTCACGCCACCGCGAGGACCCTGTTTGTCGGCGGGTTGGGTCGCAATCAACCAGTGCGCTGCATCAGCTCAAGGCTGTGACGTCGTCCCAATCGTTACCCGAACCCGTCGATTTGCCGCATAGGCCACCGCCGTTTCCCCCGGTACTGCGGGTTTGCTCTCGCCAAACCACTGGATGTCCAGCCGATGCGACGGGATGCCGGCCCTGACGAGATAATCGGCTACCGCTTGTGCCCGCAGCCAAGACAGGGTGTCATTATACCCAGTTGTGCCGCGTTGATCGGCGTGTCCGGTAATCAATACCGGGGGATTTTCACCACTGGCAAGAATATGGCGAATGATACGAGCTAATTTCGGGTATTGGCTCGGGTGAATGATATCCTCGTCGACTCCGAAATAAACCACATCCGGTTCCTCGATCGGCTCGACGTCGTCACCGAACCATTCCGTGCGGGTTCGGATGGCCTGGGCGCGTAGATCGGCTTGGCATTGCCGAAATGTCCGTAACACCGAACGCAGGCCGATCGGTTGCACCTCGACGTAAGCCGTACTTGGCAGTCCGGATGTGCGAATCATGCCAACCCGACCGTTAGACATCGCATTCAATAGCGTTTGCGCGTCCTCACCTTCGAGCAAAAGCTGTTGTTGGCCGGTTTCGATGACCCGTTGTGTCGCCATGGTTCCGTCGGTGGCCCCCTGCCACGCGGCCGATTGTACCCAAACCTGCGCATTGCCGCGCCTCGTTGGCACCGACAACCATTCCACCACGAACCGCAGCGGTGGTTGTATGCCGACTTGTTCGAACCAGACCGACCCATAGTTGGGAATATCCTGCTGGATGCGGCAGGTGTTGCCGCTGGCCGACTCCACCCACCAAGCGATGGTATCCAGGGCAGCGGAGAACGCCAACCGGTCCGCTGCGGTATTCACGCTCACGGTGAGCCCGAGTAATCCAGCAAGCCATAACTGATTCAGCCGAGGTCGCTGCCAACCGGCAACGCGCGCTCGACGATGTCGGCAAGGTTGCGCCCCAGCCATACCGTTGCGCGGCAAACGCGAGTACACTTTAGCTGCCGGTTGGTGCAAACCGC